>JANNWF010000168.1:0-10494 GCA_031408455.1 Pseudoxanthomonas sp.
GAACTCGCCGAACAAATGTAACCCGAGGACGGCTGCCCCTAGGCGGGCGATGGTAGCAATAGAAACACCCGGGCGTACTGGGAACTTTTTGACCTTGGTTCCAGCTGGTCATGAACGCCCGCTCCGCCTGGCCCGCAAAACGCCTTTCTTGACTGACAAAGCGCGCTGATAGACTGTCGATCCTCTTGGTAAGAACGAGACGGCTGGGGGTAATGTGCCGACTCAAGACAATTTTACAATGCTGAAGAGCTTAGGTTTGGCTGCTGAACATTGGAGCACTCGTATGCAAAAGCCGTCCATGGTAGCGAATGCTTCCCGGCAGAAGTGTTTTGTCGGCGCTTCACTGTTGATCTGCTTGGTGTTTTTGGCAAATACCGCGCATGCGCAGACCCAATCTTCCAACGCTACCGTACGAAATGCCGCAGACATCAACCATGGCTCCGTCATTGCCGAGTTACAAAGCGCGGCCTCCAAGGCTGATCGCGAACACGGACAACAAAGCGCTGAATATGCTACAGCACTGGCCGATCTCGCCGCCCAGTACCGCGATCTTAGCCGAGCGACGGAGGCCGAACCGCTCGAACGTCGCGTGCTGGCGCTCAGAACCAAAGTGCTTGGCGAGAAGCACCCTGATACGCTCAGCAGCCTCAACAGTCTGACCTTCGACCTTCGCGCCCTGAGCCGGGCGTCGGAGGCTGAGCCGCTAGACCGCAAAGCACTGGCGCTCCGCACCGAAGTACTCGGCGAGAAGCACCCTAATACAATCAACAGCCTCAACAGTTTGGCGTTCGACTTGCGCGCCCTAGACCGGGTGCCAGAGGCTGAGTCGCTCGATCGCCGTGCGCTGGCACTGCGTACCGAGGTGCTTGGCGAGAAGCACCCTGACACGCTCCAAAGCCTCAACAGCCTGGGGGCTGACTTTAGAAGACAGAATCGGCCGGGCGAAGCCGAGCTGCTCGACCGCCGCGCGCTGGCACTGCGTACCGAGGTGCTTGGCGAGAAGCACCCTGACACGCTCTACAGCCTTAGCAACCTCGGGCAGGACCTTGCACAGATGGGTCAGTTGAAGGAAGCTGAGCGGCTATCACGCCTCGCGCTGACCCTCCGTATCGCAGTGCTCGGCGAGAAACACCCAGATACGCTTTGGAGCCTCGACAGGCTGGGCTTTGTCCTCTGGCGCATGGGCCGCGCGGCCGAGGCCGAGCAACTCCTCCGCCGTGCGGTGGCGCTTCGCATCGAAGTGCTCGGCCAGAAGCACCGTTTTACAGTTGCAAGCCTCAACAACCTGGCGCTCGCCCTTTTGGCGCAGCCTTCTCGCGCTCATCTTGCTGTGGGGCTTGTCGCAAATTCAATTGCCCTCTCAGGCGATCGATCTGATTTGGGCAACTACAACCCACGTGAGGAAGCCCAGCAATCCCGTGATGCCGAAAGTACACGGTCCATCTACGCTCTGTTTGCAAACGCTGCTTGGGCCGCCGATCGGGCCACCAGTTCGGGTGCACCTACGCGGGCGTCGCTTTCTGTGGATCTTGACAGAATAGCTGAGGTGCGGCGCGCTGCGTTCGCCGCCTTGCAAGAAGTAATGACCGACACGACGACCGAGGCCGTGGCCCTTCAAGCCGCGCGGCGGGCGGCGCAATCGGCCGGACTGGAGCCCTTGGCTATTGAACGGCAGCGCCTGACAAACGAGTGGCGCGCCAATGACTTTGCGCAGAGCCAGGCGTTGGGCGAGGGCAGAAGCGAGGGACAGACTAGGCTTGCTGCGCTGCAAGATCGGGCGACTGATCTCGAAGCCGCCCTCGACGCGATTAACAAAAAGCTGCAGGTTAAAGCTCCCGATTATTTCGACCTGATTCGACCTCAAGCATTGGATCTGCCGACGGCAAAGCGCCTGCTTGCAGCGGATGAAGCGGTCCTGATGATCGTTCCGACAGGACTCGGAACCCATGTCATGGCGCTGACCCGCGACGGTCTTCTTTGGACCCGGGCAAGAATGAAGCAGTACGAGGTCGCCACATTGGTGCGCAGCATCCGCAGTGACATGTCGTCAGAACTTCGGCGCTTGGGGAATAACGTCACCGCCGGACTTGATCCCGGACTTGGCCGTTATGACCGAAGGGCCGCCTATGCGCTTTATCGGGAACTGGTGGAACCGGTTGCTAGCGCGCTCGTTGGGAAGCGGGAACTTTTCATCGCAGCCGCACATGATCTTGCTTCTTTGCCCTTTGGCCTACTAGTGACCGCGCCGCCGACAGGGGCTGATGACAGTGCAACCGATCTACGGTCAACACCCTGGCTGGCCGATCGCTTTGCCATCACCCAGCTTCCCTCGTTGCAATCACTTAGCTTTTTGAGGGTCCTGAGGCGTAGAGAGGCCGGGAGCAATGATAGCCCCTTTGCCGGCTTTGGGGACCCAAAGTTGGCCGCAGATCCCGAATCGGCACTGCGGTCCGCGCGACAACACGGTACCCGCGGTCATGGCGATGCGCCAACGGTGACCAGTCTTATTCAGCCTGGGCAAGCCCGAAGTGGGGGGGTGATCGCAGATGTAGAGAGCATAAGAAGGCTCGAATCTATGCCGGGAACAGCCATCGAATTGGCGCGGGTTGCGGAGGCAATGGGTGCCGACCAAACCGCACTTTGGTTGCAAGAAAGGGACACAGAAACGGCCGTGCGAACGCAGGACCTGTCGCGCGTGCGCATCCTGTCCATTGCCACCCATGGCTTTTTAGCGGGAGATGCAGGCGTGGCGGAGCCCGGTCTCGTGTTCACACCGCCAGCCGTTGCCACCGAGGATGACGATGGATTGCTGACCGCGTCCGAAGTCACCACGCTTCGGCTGAATGCAGATTGGGTCATTCTGTCCGCCTGCAACACGGCCGGGCCGGGTGGAAAGGGCGAACCCGGATTGTCGGGCCTTGCCCGTGCCTTCTTTTATGCCGGAGGCCGGTCCTTGTTGGCTTCACATTGGCCGGTGCGTGACGATGTGGCTCCTGACCTGATTGTCACGACACTACGGGCGCGGGAAGAGAACCCGAAAATGAGCAAGGCCGAGGCTCTGACAACGGCGATGGCGGCCATTCGCAACGACAAGAGCGATCCGTCTCGCGCTCACCCGTCAGCCTGGGCTCCGTTCAGCTTGATCGGCGAGAACCGCTGAGCAAACGGCAATGCCGGAAGGGCAACTTGCCCGACAAGGCGGGCTCCGCCGGATGGATACGCGCTACCGCAAGCTTGTCGAACTGCAGTTTCTCATGCCCGACACTGAATTCGAGCCGAATAGTGGGATCTGCGCAGAAGACCCCGGTAACAACACAGTGCTCACGATGACAGACGCGGGCAATAAGGCGCACGCACTCCTCCTCGATCTGGCGGCAACACCATTCAACTACGAGCCAAATGACCTCGGCGGAGATGCCGCCCCGCACCCTACCGACTCATGCTCGCCCCCTGTCCCCAACACCGCCGGGTTCACATCAAAGTTCGATGATTGCCGGCCCGGCGAACCGCCCTCGCGCGATGGCGCGGGTCGCAGCCATTCGGCATCGACCAGCAAGGCAATCGCCTCGTTCATCGCCGACACTTCACCGAGGCCGGGCAGTTTGGGCGGCCCGCGTCGGACCACGCGGGCGTTGATCGATGCCAAACCATTCTTGCGGATGAAACGGGCGAGTGTTGCCGCGTTGCGGTCCACCGGTCGCAGCGCAGCATCACCGAAGACACGCAACGCCATTGGCTTCGCATAATCTTCAGCGAAATTTATTACGGTTGCCAAAGTTTCCGCAGACACGACGCACGGCGCATCTGGCACATCGCCATCAGCCCAACGCAGCAATTCAACGACCAACGCCACGCGCAGCACCAGTGCGCCTGCTTTGCCATCCCAGCCCTTAAACAGTGTCCCCGCTTCGTCCGCAGTCGCGCCAGCATCCTGCTTCCATCGTTCAAACAGATCGGAACCACGCGGATCAAGCGGCAGCCGCATAGCCACCGGGTTGCCGTTCTCGTTAAAAGCCCAAGGCAGGCTTGCTAGACGCCGCATCACGCGTTCCAGGCGGCCCTTGTCCGCCAATCTGCGCGGACGCTGGAAAGGCACTTTCTCAGGCCAAACATAAAGAAAGCGTGCTGCCATGCCGTCGTCGTCGCCGCGAAGCAACGCGCTGGCCAATTTGTCCGGTTGGATGCCGCCAACGATCGAAACGCCGGTGAATGGCAGGACCAGCGGCCCGGTAGTGCGCCCCTTGCGGTCGACCGTCCATTGCGCGCCGGTCCATGATTGCAACCAGAAAGCCCGCGCATCGCCGCTGTACCGTTCGAAATTGGCCAACCAACCGGCAATTTCATCATGGGCATTGAGCAACCCCTGAGGATTGCCCTCCAAGGCGTCCCAAAGCGCTTCAGGCGTCGCATCCATAACCATCAGGCGAGGACGGGCCGGACGAGGCGGTTCGTTCGCAGCGAGAGGCTTTGGCGGGGTCGATTTGCCCTCCTTGACCGCCGCTTTTACCGCCCTTTCCCAGGCTTCATTCTCCATCATCGCGCGGGCGCGATCCGCTTCATAAGCTTGGGCAATCGGTGCAAACTCAACTGCCTTTTCGGCTTCAAGCGTCGCGATCGCCCCGATGAATTCGCCCAATGCAGGCGATTTGTTCGCCGAAGGATCACCAACGCATCCAACCCAAAGGATCGCCGGTTCAGCCCAATTCGAAGTCGCGAATGGCATGACCCTGCGCTTGCCGCCAATCAACGACGCCGCTGCCGCCAACATGCCCGCGCCGATGTAATCAACGGGCGCACCGGTCCCGTCTGCAAGGTCCGTGACCAGCGGCCACAGGTCGCCGAACAGTTCGGGTGGAAATGCTGGCGGCGAGCGGCGATTGAGCGCCAGCACCGCCATGTCGGGATTGCCCCAACCGTCCGGACGCGGCGGCTCTGTGAGCTGCTTGGCGCGCTCGGTGACGAAAGCGGCGGTCTGTTCGACAGTCCAACCTTCCGCCAACGCGTCAGCAGCGTCCCAACCTTTGGCGGCTTCCCATCCTGCCAGATCGACAAAAGCCACCGACGCTGCCCCAAGCGCTACCAGCCGTGTGGCAATGCGCCGCCCCGCCGCAATCCCCTCCGGATCATTGTCCGGCCAAACCAGCACGTCACGCCCCGAAAGTGGCAGCCAGTCGGTGCGGCCATCGGCCTTGCAGCCGCCGGGCCAACTTACGGTAGAATACCGGGGAAATAGGGAAGCCGCAGCATTGGCTGTCTTGCATCCCTCCACCACCAGCACTGGCTTTGCCGGGTCGGTCGCCAGAGTATCCAGGCCATAGAGCGGACGCGGTGTCGGGAAGCCCTTGGCACGCCAGCCGTCATTGCCGCACCACGTGACCGTCATCACGATCTTGTCCGGTCCAATCGGTCCGACAAAATCCCACCGGGCATCATAGCCCAGCAAGCGGCCCGCGCCGTCCCGATATGCCCAGGTTGCGCTAGGCGGTCCGTGTTTGGGGTGACGCCAGTTCATCGGGGACGCATCGTCCGGCACCGGCAATATTGGCACCGGATCACCAACCGATGGCGGCAGACCGACCGGGTCCGTGCTTGCAACAGCCGCTGCGACCGCGGCGATGGGATCGAAGGCGCTCATGGCCGTGGCTCCACGCCCAGGGCCGTCCCAAGCCGCGCCGCCGCTTCCGATTGCGAGCATCCCGCGACATAGGCGGCAAGGCTCACCAGATCGCCGCCACAGTCACCAGTCGCGAAATCGGCCCAGCGGCCTGTAACCAGATTGACCTTGAACGACCCCGGCGAATTGTCCCCACGGCACGGGTTGCGAACTACCCATTCGCGCCCTTCGCGCCGCCCACCGGGCAACATGGCTGCAACGACCCGACAGGCATTGGCCAGCGCCGCGCCATTCACCGTCGCAAACCAAAGAGCCATTCCAGATCGCCGTGCGTGCTGCGCAGCAGCAATTTCGGCAATTGCGTTCACGGTCACCACCGGTAACGCAGCCATCACTTAACCGCCTGCGACGTCGAAAGCGTCCGGCGTGCAGCCTTCCAGTCATCCAAATCGCTGGCCTCATATACCACGCGGCGCCCCAGTTTTAGATATGCCGGGCCACCGCCCGTGACCCGCAGTTTTTCCAGGGTCGAAACCGAAAGGCCCAGGCGACGGGCGGCACCGTCAGTATCAAGAACATCGTTTTCGTCAGCCATTTTCAAAGCCTTTGCTAGAAGCCGCAATCCGGTGCGACACCCAGCAAATGCGGGGTTTTCAGGCCTCGAAATAGATTGAGGGGTTTATCCGTTAACCCTTTAGGATTCGGGGTTTACGACCCCCACGGTTCCACTGTGACCGGCCATCAGCAGTGACGGTTTTCCAGGCCGTATTGAAAGCATTTGCTGAGACGTCGAATTTCTCGATTGCTTCAGCCATAATCTGACCGCGGGTGAGCACATCGGGCGAACTGCTATCCAACCTTTCCTCCAGCCAGGACGTCATGCGCTTCACAGCCGCCACTGTTGTCGCAGCCGTGATCGCCGCAACCTTCAACGCGCTATTCAGATCGGCACGAGCGACAAAGACACCAAGCCCGTTCATCCCATGCGCCAGTTCGCCATGGGATGAATGGCTCACAAACCCAGAGGCTTCGAGTGACCGCGAACCATGGTTGCTGGCCCAATAGGCAGAGGGGATGCACCACAGCATCCCATCCGCTTTGACGACGACCGCCTGGACCTCACCGGACATGAGCAATTCCTTCAGCTTCGCGGTCCCCGCATCCGGCGATGGCATCCGGGTTGCCTCATCTCCGCCTGCGGCATTCCGCATTGCGTCCCCCGCACGGCTCCGAGCTCCTGCAATGGGCACCATCGATCCGAAATTGGCATGGCTAACCGGGGACATCTGCTGCGAAAGATCCACGCCCATCGAGCCTTCTGGTGGATGGATGGGCCACAGCCGCAACAACGCATCCCGATCCACCCGGACAAAGGAGAAATTGACGAAGCCGTGCTGGAGCACGGCAAAATCGTCGTCGGGCTTGAAGCGATAAACAGCAGCCACAAACTGGGTGTCTTGGTCACCGACCGCCCAGTCGAACCATTTGCAATTCAGTAGGTCATCGCGCGTAAGGTCGATCTCATCGCCGCGCGTCTGGGAGCCATCGAATGGCCTTCCGCGCACTGTCACCAACCCCGCTGAAGAGTAATTCGCAAGCTTCCGCCATGCCCGCTCCAGAACGTAGCGGACATGGTGATAAGATTGGCCCAGCATATTCAACGGCGGGCTGTTCAGAGTTTCAAAATCAATACTGTGGCGAAAGTGAATCCACATCAAAGCAGCGGTGAGCGGAACCCATGCCGCGGCGTCCGTAGGCGGCAAAACAGCCAAAGGCATTTCAGTCGAAGGGAAATGCTCCAGAACTGTATTAGTGGGAATGACCAACTGGGTCCATGATGACGAGCAATGGATCTGCCCTTCCCACCAAGTGCCCCCATCCTGCCGGGAGAACGTGCCGGCATCCCAAGCAGTTCGCGGGATGCGCTCGATCTTCTCTCCGTTCCGGCTCCCATAGGCAGACAGTTTGCCTTGGCAAAGAAGCTGATTGAGATTTAGGCGAGCTTTATCAATGATCTCGAAGCTAAGGGCAGGCGAGCCATTGACTGAGACCGTCAGGCTCGACAGGCTGGCGCCACATTCGCTTCCCGGACCAGATCGCTCTTGGAAGCCGGAAAGAACAGCGAAATCGCGTGAAGCAGTCCAGGCGACGACCTCCAGATAGCGCCACTCCACCAATTCCAGCGGGTCGAACTTCATGCCGAAGGCTGCGAGCGCGTGATCGGACAGCAAAAGATCGGGAACCCGGACGGGACCCTGCGATTTGCCCTCCCTCTCACCCATAGGTTCGTAATCAGCAACCATGAAATCCCCGCGACCATGGCCAGAGCATCCGGCAACACTGCAATTCTATGCAAGTCGCGGCGATTAGGCCAACTGCCGCTGCGGTAGGTCCGAGATGTTTGACCTGTCGGGCTTGGCCAAGGGCAAAGTCGCGGCGACGTGCCGTGCCCAAGCGTCAAGAGCTGCCCGCTTTTCATCCGTCCAATGGTGGCGCTGGTAAACGCCCGCCACGCCGCTCTTGGCTCCGCTGATATGATTCAGCACCGCTTCGGTGACTTCAAAACGGACGCCCAGCCGCTGCAATCCCGTGGCCAGCGTCCGCCGCAGATCATGCAAACGATACGGCGGCAGAATCACCTTCTCGCTATGGCGTTCGCCGCGTTCGGCAGCACGCTCCCGCATCCGCAAAAGCGCCAGTTGATCCAGTCGTGCCTTGGCCTTGGAAAAGCCACTTGGCGAAGTGTCACCAGTTGTGGAGAAGACTAGCCCGCGCCGTTTTTGTGGAAGAGAGCCCAGTATGGCCAAGGCTAGATTATTCAACGGCACCACATGCGCCTTGTCGTTTTTGGCCCGATCGGCGGGCAAAGTCCAAGTCCGTGTTGCCAGATCGAGTTCCGACCAATCCATTGCAGCCGCTTCTTCCCGCCGCGCGCCTGTGGCTATCAGCAACCGAAACATTTGACCAAACGGGAAGCCAAGCGAAGCCGATGCTTCCCACACTGCTGCCAGTTCCTCATCCAAAAGCACCCGGTCCCGAGCCTTCACTGCCGCTGGGCCGCTCATATCCGTCATGGGCGAGACAGCGAGGTCGCCGCGCTCAACTGCCCAGCGGAACATCTTGCGTAGCGTTGCGAAGGTCAATTTTGCCATGGCCGGCCTATCCGAAAGCCGTTCAATGACCGTTGAAATATCGCGCCGAGTAATCTCGGTGATAGCATGGCCCTTCCAGTAAGGCACGAAGTGCAATTCAAGCACCCGTTTGCCGTCGTTCCATGACGCCTTCCAATTGTCCTTCAAATACCGCGTCACGAACAAATCGACATAGCCTGCCGCCTCCAACGACACAGCATCGGTGCGTCGCCGCCTTTCAGCAAGCATCGGGTCATTGCCTTGGCTGGCCATGATCAACAGGCGTTCGGCCTCAGCCCGCGCTTTGTCTGCCGTCCACGGAGACCCATGTTGCCCGATGGTGAACCGCTTGGTCCGAGCTTCCCGCCCACCAACCCGATATTGCAGGATATAGATGCGACGGCCGGCAGGCGTCACCTTCACGCCAAAGCCCTTCAGTGTATCGTCCCACAGGAACAAGTCCCGCGCTCCTGGCAGCACACCCTCAACCGTCCGCTTCGTCACCTTGCCCATGCTGCCTGGACCTTTCTAGCAATCACCTAGCAATCACCGAAATCGCAATTCCAGAAAGCTGGGCGCAACATCCTCCAAGCAATATATTGAATTTACATACTTTATGCAACAGTCGGCAACTCGGCGAAACATGCTATCGATAACTCTTAATCAGCGGGTCCCAGGTTCGAACCCTGGTGCGTCCACCATTTCTTTCAGATCATCAAACGGTCGCCCCGGGATGCGCCTCGAGTTCGTTAATCACGCGTGGTGGGCAGTGGGCGTGCCGATGTCGCAGAATGACGGCGCCAAGTTGCAGGCACAGCACCTAAGCAGGTTTGCGTGCGTACCACCCAAAGCCCGCGATTACGCCGTAGCAGGCTGCTGGCAAGGCAAGGGCAATCGCCAGGCTTCCGCTCGTATCAGCGACAATCCCGGTCAGCATCGGAATGACGGCGCCGCCGAATATCGCGACATTGAGGATGCCGGAGCCATCGGCTGCACGGGGGCCAAGCTTTTCGCAGGCCAGGCTGAAGATGGTGGGGAACATGATGGCATTCATCAATCCGATGCCGAGCAGGCTGTAGCCCGCGACCATGCCTGTCGATTGGGTGGAAACCGCCAGCATGGTCATGGCACCCAGCGCGACAACGGCAAGGCCTTTGCCCGGGCTGACCACGCGCAGCAATCCCGACCCGATGAAGCGGCCGATCATTGCGCCGCCCCAGTAGATGCCGATAAGCTTGCCGGCGCTCTGTTCCTCAAGGCCCATGACATGGGCCTGCCCCAGATAGCTGACGATGAGCGAGCCGATCGAAACTTCCGCGCCGACATAGAGGAAAATGCACATTGCGCCCAACCCGAACCTGGGGCGCCTCAACAGGTCGAGCCCGGCAAGCCCCGCGCTTGGCTCGTGGTGTTCGCCCTTGAGCGCACCGCGGAACATCCAGACCACGCCTGCAACGACGGCCAGCGCCGCTGCAAGACCCAGATAGCCGTTGACGATGGCCTGGCTTTCACTGGTGCGATAGGCGTCGAGTGCGGCCCCTGAAAACTGTGCCGCGCTGACATTGGCAAGGCCGCCTAGGATCAGGATCGCCCCGGCAATGGGAAACAGCGTCGTGCCCAGCGAGTTGAACCCTTGTGCAAACGTAAGCCGGCTATGCGCGGTGCGGGCAGGACCAAGCATGGAAATCAGCGGGTTGGCGACAACCTGCACGATGACCACTCCGCTGGCGAGCACGAACAGTGCCAACA
>JANNWF010000169.1:0-2326 GCA_031408455.1 Pseudoxanthomonas sp.
GCCATGCTGTGCGAAATCAACGGCGCTAGCCTTGAGCACCTCACTCCCATTGAGGAAGGCGAAGCGCCTACCTACCAGCAGTTCCGGTGGCGGCGGCTGTCCATTCAGGTCCCGCAGCTTGGGTTTGTACTGGAACAGATCCAGCTGGGAAGCGCCGCCAGACAAGAACACCTGGATGCAGCGCTTGGCCTTCGGCGCAAAGTGCGGCTCTCCCACCGCGGCGTTAGCCGCGTCGCGCCGAAGCATCGACAGGAGCGGCACCCCGGCCATGCCGGCTACGGCACCGAGTAAGACCTTCCTACGCAGCAGGTTCAATCGTTCTGTAAACGGATGCACAGGCTCACTCCCTGGTAATGACTTGGTCAAGGTTGAGGATGACGCGCGCCACGTTTACCCAGGCGCCTGCCGTTATGGCAGGTACGCCGGGCGACACGTAGGCGCCTTGCAGGGCCTGGGCGTCAGCGGTGCGCCCAGCGAGTGTTAGTTCAGTAGCGCTGAGGAGATTGCTGAGCGTGGCCACATCCCCTGCGGACGGCGGGCGTCCGGCGGCGAGCAGAAAGGCCAACTCGAGCTGCGCGTTGAGGTCGCCGGGGCGCTCCTGTTGCACACGCGCAGCGAGTCCCTGTGCGGCCTCAAAAAAGCTCTCGTTGTGCAGTGTCACGAGCGCTTGCAGTGGAGTGTTGGAGCGTTGTCGCAGGTTCTCGCTTTGCTGGGCTTTCGGGCCATCGAACAGCTCCAGGTTCGGGTGCATCGCGGTGCGCTTGTGGAACGTGTACATGCCGCGCCGCAGTCGGTTGCCACCCGTGCTCACCGGATAGTCGAAGGGCAAGAACGTGTAGTTCAGCACGCTCGGCGGGATGGGGGGGTAGACGCTGGGCCCTCCCACGGTCCTATCGAGCAGACCGCTCGCGCCCAGGAATATATCGCGAACGACTTCAGCATCGACGCGCAACCTGCTCTGCCGATGCAGTAGCAGGTTGTCAGCATCGACCGCTGCGGCGTCAGGTCGGAGCTGCGAGTCTTGCCTGTAGGTCGCTGAGCTGACGAAGGTGCGGAGCAACTGCTTGCGCGACCATCCCGCGCGTTCAAACTCCTTGGCCAACCAGTCCAGCAGCAGCGGATGAGACGGTGGCTTCGCGCGAGCTCCAAAGTCCTCCAATGAGTGCACGAGGCCTGCGCCGAACAGGTGGGACCAAACGCTGTTCACAATCACCCGCGGAGTTAGGGAATTCTCGGGCGAAACGAGCCAGTTGGCCAGATCCAGGCGATCGGGCGTGGGGCCGCGCGGAGCAAACACATGCAGCGCCGATGGCGTGCCGCCAGGCATTGCCTCCGACATGTCAGGGGTCATGAAGTTGCCGCGCGTCAGAAGGTAGGTGGTGCGGCGGTTGGCCGTTCTTTCCGTCACCCTGAGCTCGCTATTGTCCTGGCCTGTGACCAGCCAGTTGTCGTCCGTGTTGTTGAACAGGGCGTAGAAGTTGAAGAACTCCTTATGGCTGATCCTGTCGTAGGCATGGCTGTGGCACTGGGCGCAGCCCAAAGTCAGCCCCAGCCAGGTCTGCCCGACAGTTGCCACTCGGTCGATCGTGGCCTTGGTGCGATCCTCTTCGCGATCGATGCCGCCCTCGTGATTGAACAAGGTCTGAGCATGGAACCCGGTTGCCGCCACTTGCGGCGGGGTGGCGCCGGGGAGCAAGTCGCCGGCGATTTGATCGCGCGTGAACTCGTCAAACGGCTGATCCGCGTTGATCGACTGGATCACCCAGTCACGCCACTTGTAGGCCTGCGGACGATGGTGGTCTTCTTGGAACCCTTCGCTATCGGCGTAGCGTGCTTGGTCGAGCCAGTGGCGTGCCCAGCGCTCGCCGTAGGCTGGGGATGCGAGCAGCCGGTCAACCACCTTGGTGTACGCGTCTGCGCTCGCGTCACTGACGAACTCTGCGATTTCGCTGGGGCTCGGGGGCAACCCTGTCAAGTCCAAGCTCACCCGCCGCAGTAGACGATGCTTGTTGGCCTCGGGTGACGGTGGGATCCCAGCCGCTTCCAGCTTCGCGAGCACGAAGCGATCCAAGGGGCTTTTGACCCAGGCCTGGTCGGTGATGGCGACCGCGTTGGGATCCGGATCGGAGTTGGGCGTGAAGGCCCAATGCGGCGGCCAGGGCGCACCTTGGAAGATCCAGCGGCGCAGTTTGTTCACGGCCTCCGGCGACAGTGCCGCTTGCGCGAGCGGCATGCGCAGCTCGGGATCTTCGCTGATCACCTTCAAATAGAGCAGCGAGCTTTCGGGAGTCCCTGCTTGGCCAAGCGTGAAGGCCGCCGTTTCGCG
>JANNWF010000170.1:0-7032 GCA_031408455.1 Pseudoxanthomonas sp.
GGGCGTGTTGTCGCGAGTGTTCTTTCGGCTTGCGGCCGGATCGGCCACGATCGAGGCACGCAGCTTGTTGTCCGGATGCAGGTAGGCGCGGCGCACGCCTTCGTTGCACATGTCCTCGACACTCATGGTCGCGCCGTCCCAGCGCACGTCCATGCCGATTTCAAGAAAAACGGTGACGATGCCGGTGTCCTGGCAGATGGGTCGATGACCCTCGGCACACATGCGCGAATTGATCAGAATCTGCGCGATCGCATCGCGCGCTGCCGGTGACTCTTCGCGTTCATACGCCGCTGCGAGATTCTTGATGTAGTCGACCGGGTGGTAATACGAAATGTACTGCAGCGCGTCGGCGACGCTCTGGATGAAGTCTTCTTGGCGAATGCTGGCCATGTTGGGTCGCCCGGCGAGGTGATGACGCCTCGAATTGTAGACGAGTCGCAGGCGCGCACAGACCTTGTGTCTGCACACTGCTCTGATCACCGCGCCGATCACAATTCACCAGCATTTGCACATCGATCCGCACTTGCAGGTAGCGACTACGAACCCCAATTCACTCCAGCCGAGGACGCAAGAAGCGAAGCATTGCGCTGTCGCGGCGCGCGTGGCTTCTACAATGCTGCTCCAGGAATTGGCCGTTGCACGTCGTGCAGTGCGACAGTTCCGCCCTTTCGCGCTAGCTAGGCTGTATCACCAGGACCCACTGATGACTGAGACACATGGCTGAGCCTGTCAGCGACCAAGCTCCGGCTGACCGCCGCAAAGCATTGTCCAGCCTGCGATTGCTACCGACTTTGGTGCGACCGCATCTGCGGCTGGTAGCCGGTTGGTTGGGATTTCTGGTGTTGTCGTCGGCGGCAACCTTGAGCTTGCCAGTCGCGATGCGGCTGATGATTGACCGTGGCTTCGCCGGCAACGACCCCGCGGCGATTGATCCCTGGTTTGTCGGCTTGCTCGGCGTCGCGTGCGTTTTGGCGGTCGCAACGGGGGCTCGCTTCTTCTTCGTCAGCATGCTCGGTGAGCGCGTCGTTACCGATCTGCGACAGAAGCTGTACTCGCATCTGCTCGGCCTCGACATGGGCTTTTTCGAGAAGAACCGCAGCGGCGAGTTGGTGTCGCGTTTGTCTGCCGACAGCGAGCAGATTCGCAGCATGGTCGGATCCAGCGCGTCGATTGCATTGCGCAGCGTCGTCACTTTGTTGGGAAGCGGACTGATGCTGGTGATTACCAGTCCGCGCTTGGCAGGAATGGCAGCGATTGGCATTCCCTTGGTGGTGTTGCCGATCGTGCTTTACGGCCGTCGCGTGCAAGCCATTGCCAAGGAAAGCCAGGACCGCGTTGCCGATGCCAATGCGCGCGCTGCCGAGACCTTGGGTGCCATGCACACCGTGCAAAGTTACGCACGCCAAGGATTCGAGTCGGATCGTTTTGCTACCGCATTGCAGCGTGCATTGACCGCAGCAAGACGGCGAATTCGTACCCAGGCATGGCTGACCGCCTCGGTGATCCTGCTCGTGTTTGGGGCCATCGTCGGTGTGCTGTGGATGGGCGCAAAGGACGTGGTGGCAGGCAGCCTGAGCGCCGGCACCCTGATTCAATTTGTGGTGTATGCGGTGCTGGGTGCAGGCTCGGTCGGTGCGCTCAGCGAAGTCTGGGCAGAGGTTCAGCGTTCTGCCGGCGGCATGTCCAGACTCCAGGAACTGCTGCAAACTCAGTCCGTCATCTCGGCACCGGCACATGCGCGGGCTTTGCCTTCGCCACTGCGAGGCGAAATCCGCTTCGAAGACGTGCGTTTTCACTACCCCTCGCGGCCGCTCACGCCAGCACTCGACGGATTCAATCTGCGTCTGGCACCCGGCGAGACTGTTGCCTTGGTGGGGCCATCGGGTGCCGGCAAGAGCACCGTCTTGCAACTCATCGGGCGCTATTTCGATCCGCAAGCCGGGCGTATCACCCTGGATGGCATCGATCTGCGCGAGCTCGATCCGGATGCATTGCGTACCCAGATCGCATTGGTACCGCAAGACCCGGTCATTTTCGCCGCCGATGCCGCCGAGAACATTCGCTACGGCCAATTGGATGCGAGCCAAGCGGACATCGAAGCAGCAGCCCGCAGCGCTGAGGCGCACGACTTCCTGATCGCCCTGCCTGAGGGTTATGGAACCTGGTTGGGTGAACGCGGCGTGCGCCTCTCGGGTGGCCAGCAGCAACGGCTAGCGATTGCGCGCGCGGTATTGAAACAGGCGCCGATCCTGCTACTGGATGAAGCCACCAGCGCCTTGGATGCCGCCAGCGAGCGCGCCATCCAGCAGGCGCTGGATCGACTCATCGTCGGCCGCACGACTTTGATCATCGCGCATCGGCTTGCGACCGTGCGCCGTGCGGATCGCATCGTCGTGCTGGATCAAGGCCGCATCGTCGCCGAAGGCAGTCACGAAGAATTGATGGCCGCTGGTGGCTTGTATGCCGAGTTGGCCCAGTTGCAATTCTCTCAGTGAAGCCCTGCAATCCCGAAACTGCTCCGTCCGGGTCAGGCTGCGCTCAAGTGTCGTCGCGCTGCGGCAGTCCGAACCCTGAGCTGTATTCGCGCCGATTAGCATGTGGAATCGCTCAAATGCAGCCGCACTCGTGAACTTGCGTCTAGATACCGCCGACACCAATCGCCTGTTCTGGCAGCTGCAGCTCGCGGGCTGGGGCGGCATTTCTTTGTTCAGCTACTTGCTTGCGCTGGTCAACGGACGTGGCTGGGACGCGTGGAAGGTCACCGTGCCGGTGTACCTCGCCGGCTTCATCGGCACCTTGGGATTGCGTCTGCTGCTGCGGCTGTGGCGCGGTCTGTCGCCGCTACCGCTGGCGGCGGCGATTACCTTGCCAGCCGTGGCCGTGGGCGCTTTGATGAGCATCGCACTTGGCTGGTCGTGGGCGCTGACGTGTGTCGACGATTGCGAGCCGATGAAGACCAGCAGCTGGCTGGGGGCGATGGTGGGCTATACCTACCTGATCCTCGCCTGGGCATTTCTCTACATCACCTTGCGCGTGTATCGCGCCTTGCTGCAGCAAACTCGCCAAGCTTTGGAATCGAGCGCGATGGCGCACCAGGCGCAGTTGAAGATGCTTCGCTACCAGCTCAATCCGCATTTCCTGTTTAATACCTTGAATGCAATTTCGACCTTGGTGCTGGAGCGCGACAGCAGTACCGCCAACCGCATGGTGCAGGGGCTGTCTGCGTTTCTGCGCTACTCGTTGGACAACGACCCGATGCAGCGGGTGACGCTTGGCCAGGAGTTGGCCGCGGCTGCGCTGTATCTGGATATCGAAAAGATTCGTTTCGATGCCCGTCTACGCGTGGTCATCGACGTGCCCGATGAGTTGCGAGGTGCATTGCTACCCAGCCTGTTGCTGCAACCGCTGATCGAGAATGCGATCAAACATGCCATCGCGGGTCGAATTGATGGTGGCGAGATTCTGATCCGTGCGCGCGGTGCCAACAACGAACTGCACATCACCATCGCTGACGATGGTCCCGGCTGTGGTAACGACGGACCCGCGCCTGCGGGACTGGGGCACGGCGTTGGATTGGCTAACACACGTGAACGACTACGCGTTCTGTATGCCGAACGCCAACAGTTTCGCGCCGGTAATCGCGATGGTGGTGGGTTTGAGGTGAGTTTCAGCCTACCGCTGGAGCGTGGAACTGGCTGAGCATGACTTGCGGCAGGTTTGTCGCCGACGCGGGTGGCCGTTACCCTCATAGTCCCAAGGGTGTGCGGTCAGACAACCAAGATACGCATCGTCTTTCCGGCGAACGCCGGAATCAATGTTTAGTCTGTGAGGCTGCCGAAGTGGATTCCGGCGTTCGCCGGAATGACGAGCAGAAGTGAATGGCACTTCGGGTGGCTCCTTGCTAGACCAGACAATCGTGGAGGGCATCGTCGTCAATGAAACTGCGCGCGTTGATCGTCGATGACGAACCGCTGGCACGTCGTGGCTTAAGGCTAAGGCTGGCAGCCGACCCCGACGTGGAAATCGTTGGCGAATGCGCGCACGGCGCAGCGGCGCTGGAAGCCCTGCAAACGCTCGAATGCGACCTCATCTTGCTCGACGTGCAGATGCCTGGCATGGACGGCTTTGCCACCCTCGCCGCGCTGCCCGAAGCCTTGCGCCCGTTGGTGGTTTTTGTAACCGCCTTCGACAGTCATGCATTGAAGGCATTCGAAGCAGCGGCGTTGGATTACCTTCTGAAACCAGTGGAACCAGAACGGCTTACCCAGTGCCTGCAACGCGTGCGCGCGGCGATGCAGGGACGCCAAGCCGATGCGCATCGGGATGGACTGCTCACCCTACTCCGGCAAATTTCGGGTCAACCAGGGCTTGCACTGAGCGACGCATTGGCACCGGGTGCGAGCGCAATCACGCAAGCCGATGTACTTTCCATTCGCGATGGTCAACGCACGGTGCGCGTACCGATTTCAAGCATCCGTTGGATTGAAGCTGCCGGTGACTACATGTGTGTGCACACCGACGATGAAACTCATGTGTTGCGCTCGACCTTGAGCGAGCTGGAAGCTCAGCTGGATCCGCGCCGCTTTCAGCGTGTGCACCGCTCACGCATCGTCAACTTCACCCGCGTCAAGGCGCTGCGACCGCACATCAATGGCGAGTATTTTCTCGAACTCGACAGTGGGCATTCGATCAAGCTGAGTCGCAGCTACCGTGAAAAAGTGGAGTTGTTGCGCTAGCAGGGCGGAAAACTCCTGCTCAAACTGAGGGACTTCAGGCCCCAGCAACAAGAACGCCTGCCGGGTTGCCCCGGCAGGCGTCAATTCAAAGCTCCACTTGCTTAGTGATCGTCAGCAATCAGCCTTGACGACGGACTACCGCAACACCAGCCAACAGACTCATCAGCAACGCCATCAATGCCAAGGTCCAGACGTTGTTGGTCGGGATGAAAGCCGGCGGCGGCAACAGCGTGGATCCCTGCAAATTAAAGGTGAAGGCCTGACCGCCAAAGCTGCAGTTCAGCACGCCGGTTGAAGTGCCCACCACAGCCGAGTTATACGAAACGGTCGTCGAAGCCGAGCCACCCGCCGGCACTACAATGCTCAGCGGCGAAGTCGTGAACGCGGTGTTGGTGGGTTGCGTGCAGGTAACCGTAGCGGGCAGCAATCCCGGGTTCTGAAAGCTGATCGGTGCCGTGCTTGCAGCACCGCCCACGGGACGGGGCGCGAACGTGATCAGCGAGCCGGAACCCGGGGTAGTGGTCAATACCGGCTGCGCGCCTGCAGGGCAAGTCAGGGTGAAAGTGCGAGCATTTGCCGCGCCACCGCGGCTCTCGTTGCAGGTCAGCGCCTGCGTGACTGGCGCTGCGCCCAAGGTGCAGGTGCCGGACAACGGTCCGCCCGAAATCGCGCCAGCGCCCACTGCGGTCACTGTCTGACCAAAACCACTGAAGGGAGCGGTGGGCGCGGTGCAGGTGGTCGTCGTGGTCGATGCCGCGCCGGTGCCGACGCCAGCAGTTCCCACCGTCACCGCAACCGAGCCTGTGCCAGTGGAGCCAACCAAATTGCCGCCGGTAAATGGCACAGCTTGGCCGGATGCCGGGTTGTAGGCGAACTGCGGCGGCGTATTGGGCGTCGGAATCGTGATTGCCGTGCCCGCGTTCTCGTAAACGATGCTGATGATCGTTGCCGGGAACCCGGTGGCGGCCGTGGTGCTGATCTGCATGTAACCGTAATTTATCGCATTTGTTGCTTCGTTAAAGAAACGAATACCCATGAATCCGGTCTGCGTGACCCGAAAGTTGGGAGCGGTAGCCTGAATACCTGCATTGAATATTGAAGCAGGACCAATCACGGCGCCTGGTTGCAGCACAACCAGCGGGCCGGCGGCTACCGCCGCAACGCCGCCATGCGAAGCAGCCGGAGTCGGTTGCCAATAGAGGCCGAGGTTGCCAGCCGACAAGTACGGATTGAGGTCCCACCCAGCGACTGCACCAGCGCTGGTGCCCGTCAACCCGGTGACGACGTTGATGTACGAGCCTGCCACGGTCTGAGGCACCAGCAGGTTGCTGACCGGACTGGTGACGATGGCAGCCATCGAGACCGAGGACAGGAGGCTGGCGGTCGCTGCAGCGGCCAACAGGATATTGCGCGAGCATCGGCCATGGCCGTTACGCAGACTGCTTGAAGTCATGTTTTTCCCCACATATGAATGAGTTACAGGGCTGTGTTTTTTTGCCATTCCATGGCGTTCGCGGCGAACCTCCCCCAACATCATGCACTGGCCGCTTTCGCTGCCCGTGCACCGCCTTAGCGCCAAAGTTTGACACACCCATGTGCCTGACGCGAGCGCAAGTGCTGATCGCAGTCGCGGTTCAGCTAGGCAAACCGTGATAATTCCGGGTACGAGCCGCTTCGATTGCATGCATGACCAGCCTATCAACCCATCGCGTAAAGCCCCGCGCCGCTTCCTCCCAGCCCAATCCGCAGCTAGCCGGACTGTCCGCGCTCGCGGCAAATCACTTGCGCAAGGCTGCCCAGGCGCTTGCGGTCGGGGATGTCCAAGCGGCTGAACTGGCTGTGTTTGCGGCACGGATCAGCGCGCCGGACCACCCCGAGTCGCTGCGCTGGGCCGCAGCAGTGTTGCTGCGCCAGCAACGCCTAGCCGAAGCCGTCGACTGTCTACAGCAAGGGCTGGCGCTGCTGCCCGACGACCGTGAGATGCGGTTCAATCTGGCAGTGGCGTCCAACGACCTAGCCGACCCCGCCACCGCGCTTGCCAGCCTGCGACGACTAGCAGGCGGCGCCACAGACGCGGCAACGTGGATGAGACTGTCGCAGGAGTTCGACCGTCAGGGCTACCAAGAGGACGCACTGACCTCGGCAGACGCAGTGCTAAAAACTGCACCCACTGACCTTGCAGCCATGCTGCAACGCGGACGCTGCCTGCATGCGCTGGGCGACACGGCCGCCGCGAGTGCGCAGTTTCGCGCCGTGCTGGCGCGCGATCCGGACTCCGCCGCCGCATGGTTTTCGC
>JANNWF010000171.1:0-4707 GCA_031408455.1 Pseudoxanthomonas sp.
ACACGATCAATCCGGCAGTGGCCGGTCCCAGCACCGCAGCATTCGCAAGATTGGTACCGCGTGCGATGACGGTGTAATTGCCAGGCTGGAAACTGCCCAGTGGAATCCTGCGGAAAACGTCCGGAGGGGGTGTGCCGCAGATACCGCCTACAGTGTTGATCGTAAAGTCGATGCGTACTTCCTGACCCACCCGCTGGACCGGGAAACTCTGGGAACCCAGACAATCAGGCACTGCGATGGTCAGCGTCAGTTCCACCGGCTCGCCCGCACGCGCGGGTGAGGGCTGCACTTGCACCGTCACTGCCTGCGCGTGGGCAGGTGCGCTCAGCATCAAACCCGAGACGGTCAATACCGAAACAAGCAAGATTCTGATCATGTTGATGTTTCCGTATGGATGCAGGCGACGAGACTCGCACGGAACGCCTAGCATTCGCCACGCGCCGAAGTCTGCAATCCCGGGCAATTCTAGTCCAGACGCAAGCAAACCAGCGAGGGTTGAATATGCCGTTGGTGCAACACCACGGAGGCGCAGCGGAGCAAGTTCGCGCGTGCTGCGCGCGCCTTCGCTTCGCTCGGTCGCGCGTGCCGCGCGCGCCTTCGCTTCAGCTGTTGTAGAGCGGAGCTTGCTCCGCTGCTCGTCCCCCAAAGACGGCGGCGGCTTCAATGCCATACATTGGATTCATCGCCCCTGATTCTTCGCCACTCATCCACCGCCCCAAAGTCCACCCATGCCCGAGCCATTCAAGCTGCTGCTTTCTTCCGATCTGGTTCGTCTCGCTGGCACGCATTTCGCCAGAGTATTACCCCAGTTCCCGCGCAAAAAGTTCGAGTCACTCGCGCTCGATGGGTTCGACGGGTTGGAGATGAAGGCGCGGGCGATACGGATTGCCGAGGCGCTGCAGGCCACATTGCCCGCCGACTTTTTGCATGCTGCCGACGTCATCGAAGCGACGCTGCTACCTGTGAACGGCGACGAACCGCTAGGCGCGCTGCGCGCTGGCGAGGCCGGGCTTGCGGGCTGGATTGGCTGGTCGCTGGGTGAGGTCGTCGCCCGTCAGGGTTTGCAGCATCCCGATCGGGCGCTGGTCAGTCTGCACGCGCTCACCCGTCGTTTCAGTGCGGAGTTCGCGATTCGGCCGTTCATCCTCGCTCACCCCAAACGTTGTTTTGCCACCTTCGCCGTCTGGGCCAAGGATCCGAGTCTGCACGTGCGCCGGCTGGTCAGCGAAGGCAGCCGACCGCGGTTGCCGTGGGGCATCGTGCTGAAACCGCTGGTGGCCGATCCATCACCCAGCCTGCCGCTGTTATTGGCGCTGCAGGACGATGCGAGCGACTACGTGCGTCGCAGCGTCGCCAACCATCTCAACGACATCGGCAAGGATCATCCGGCGCTGCTCGCGACATGGTTGCAGCAGCACTTGCCAGCCGCCCCCGCGCAGCGCCGTACCGTGTTGCGCCACGCCAGTCGCACCCTGATCAAACGCGGTGATCGCCCGGTGTTGGCCGCGTGGGGCATCGATGCCCCGTTCGAAGGGTCTGCTCGGTTGGACATCGAACCGGCGCAGATCACTCTCGGCCAAACCTTGCAGTTGCGGTTGAGCCTGCAATCCGCGGCAGGCGTTGGGCAAACCCTGGTGATCGAT
The DNA here is from genome assembly GCA_031408455.1 of Pseudoxanthomonas sp. GTDB lineage: Bacteria > Pseudomonadota > Gammaproteobacteria > Xanthomonadales > Xanthomonadaceae > JANNWF01. The sequence continues at coordinate 1,644 of JANNWF010000171.1, forward strand.
TACGTCTTACATCACGTGCGCGCCGACGGCAGCAGCTCACCAAAGGTGTTCAAGGGCTGGACACTCACGCTGGCAGCGGGCGAGCGGCGAGACCTGCAACGCACCCACCCCGTGCGACCCATCACCACACGCCGGTATTACCCTGGCCAACATCGGATCGAGATTCAAGCGAATGGGCGGGTGATCGCTGCAGGCAGTTTTGATTTGCGTATGGCGGAGACTTTGAAGGCATCAGAGTAGTTGTCAGGCTGCGTTGGCGCCCTGGATGCCGCTGAGCCTCAGCTCTCAAGCGTCTGTCCTCACTGAAGAGGCGTGGGGGTGAGGGCGGAATCCTCAGACTCTGCCCCTTCCGCTTCACTCCTCCTCAAGCGGCTTGAGACATCGCCTCAATGCACTCCAAATTCTTCAGTCGACTACTGAAGAACATAACCTCATCACCCACGTACCGCGCTTGCGCTGTGTAATTCAATCCATACGTGACGGAACGGGATACTGGGTACATCGCACGGATCTCTGGCGCGTTGTCATAGGAAACGACCCACGGTCTCCTAAACCCATCAGCGACGACAAGTCGAGCAATGCGTCGGTGATCCTCATGCTTGTAGAAATTCCTATACAGGCCAGCACCCTTGACGTAGTAGGGCGGGCGCTGCGTGCTGACTTGATGGCTCAGTTGGACAAACAATTCGCCGATTTGCTTGAAAGCGTTACCCAGATGGGCGAAATCGACCGGGGCGAGCGCGCGCCATCGCGATCAATGCCTTCGAGGATGCTTTTCGCCACTCGGCGGAGACGCCGACAAGAGCGGCCGCGCAGGAGCACGGCCCTCCATTGACTCGCATTGTTCCAGAACAGCGCATGCCTGCCCTTGGAGGGCGTCGCTCCCGCGACGCTGCTGTTTCTGGCAGGCGGGTGGCTGAAAAGATCAGCCTTTGACCCGCGCCTGCTCCGCCACGATCCACTCTCGAATCTTGGCTCGCAACACGTCCATCGGTAACGCACCGTCGACCAGCACTTGGCGGTGAAAGGCTTTGACGTCGAAATTCTCGCCCAGCGCTTTTTCGGCTTCGACGCGCAATTCACGAATGGCGAACTGGCCGATCTTGTAGCCCAAGGCTTGGCCGGGGATGACGATGTAGCGTTCGACTTCCGACACCACGTCGCTTTCTGCCATCGAGGAGTTGTCGAGCATGTATTGGATCGCCCGCTCGCGGGTCCAGCCTTTGTGATGCAGGCCAGTATCGACGACCAGCCGCATCGCGCGCAGTTGTTCATCGCTCAGCCGTCCGTACCACTGGTAGGGATCATTGAAGAGCCCCATTTCCTTGCCCAGTGATTCGGCATACAGCGCCCAACCTTCGCTGTAGGCGACGTAGTTGGTGTCAAAGCGGCGGAACGCCGGCAAGCCTTCGACTTCCTGCGCGATGCTGCCCTGAAAGTGGTGGCCGGGCGAGGCTTCGTGGATGGAGAGCGTCTCGACGATGAAGTTCGGCTGCGCGCGCAGGTTGAACGTGTTGATGTAGAACACGCCCGGACGCGAGCCATCCGGCGACGCCGACTGGTACGACGCGCCAGCTGCCGACGCCGCACGAAAAGCCTCCACCGGCCGCACTTCGTAGTTGGCCTTGGGAAAGATGTCGAATAGCTTGGGAAGCTGCGCATCGATCCGCTTCTGCACGTCTCGATAGGCCGCAATCACTTCGGCCTCAGTCTTGAAATAGAAGCGGTCATCGTTGGCCAGATGCTTGAAGAACGCCTTCAGATCGCCATCGAATTTGACTTCGCGCCGCACCGCGTCCATCTCACCCAGAATGCGGGCGACTTCACTCAAGCCCAGCGCGTGAATGGCCTCGGGATCGAGGTCCGTCGTGGTCATCGCCTTGACCCGATACGCGTACCAAGCCGCGCCATCGGGCAGGGCAGCCCAGCTGACGCTGTCGCGGGTATGTGGCATGTAGTCGTCACGGATGAAATCGTGCAAGCGACGCAGAGCCGGTATCCAACGCTCGCCGATGGCGGTGCGGTAAGCAGCCTCGATGCGCTCGCGCTCCTTGGTTTCAATGTCGGCAGGAATTGCCGCGGCGGCGCCCCAGAACACCGACTTGGTCGGTTCGTCCTTGATCAGGTCGGCGAGCTGCGGCAGCACCTTCTGCATGACCGGGCGAGGTTGCACCACGCCGCGCTTGATGCCTTCGCGCATGTTGACGATGGCCTGGTCGATCCACACCAGCATGTGATCGGCGCGGGCGAGAAAGTCGTCGTAGTGTTTGACCGTCTTGAACGGTTGCAAGCTCTTGCCTGAGCTTAGTTGGGCGAGGAATCCCGGCACGCCGCCGAACTGGTTGATTGGCATCAGCTCGCCCGGAAAGCGCTCGCCAGCAATGCCTTCTTCGAGGTCGCGTTTGAGGATGTCGTACGAGAGTCGATCCTGACCGGTGAGTTGGCTGCGATCGATGCCCTCCAGTTCCTTCAGCCAATGCCGAACCGCGACTTTGCCGGAGGCGATGAACTCCGCGCCAATCGAGTTTGGAAACTGGTCGTTGTAGCGCAGATCGCCGATGGCGGTGGCACCCACTGGGCCGCGCTGCAGGCTCTCCTGCCAATACGCCTCAAGCACGGACGCCAACCGCGTCGATTCGGAGGCTTGGACACCCGGTGCAAGCGCAAACAAAAGCAGCAGTGAAGCAGTCAGACGCAAGCTCATGGCGCGGATCCGATGGGATTGAAGTCGGAGTATGCGGCGCGAGGCCATTAGGGCGGACCTCCCGAAAGGCAGGGGTCGTCGTGTCGGTGGCCAGCAACGCTGCGTTCGCGTTCGACGGAATACGGCCATTCGATTTGCCCTCCAACCGTAATGGCACTTCCTCAAGCTCCAGAAACCCATGTCGTCAGTCCCGCGAAGGCGGTAATCCAGTGCTTCGGGCGTTTACTGATAGCGCCAGAAGCACTGGGTCCCCGCCTTCGCGGGGATGACAGCCCTTGAAGCAATGGCGATGGCAATCCGGACTGTGCTTTTGCGTGTGCCATCGCACCGACGCTGCTAGTTGACACGCGCACGCTTGAG
>JANNWF010000172.1:0-1998 GCA_031408455.1 Pseudoxanthomonas sp.
AGCGCGTTCGCCACGGTGGTCCAAGGATTGGCGGCCAGCGGCTGTGCCAAGGACGCCCGCGTGGTGGTTGAAAAACCGTTCGGCCGTGACCTCAAATCGGCACAAGCGTTGAATCAAACGTTGCACGACGTGTTCCCCGAAACGGCGATATTTCGCATCGACCATTATCTAGGCAAGGAAGCGGTGCAGAACCTGATCTATTTTCGCTTCGCCAATACCTTCCTTGAGCCGCTTTGGAACCGCAACTACGTCGACAACGTGCAGATCACGCTCGCCGAAAGTTTTGGCGTGCAGGGTCGCGGCGCGTTCTATGACGACGTCGGTGCGATCCGCGACGTGGTGCAGAATCATTTGCTGCAAGTGGTCGCGCTATTGGCAATGGATTCGCCGATCGGAGAAGACCCGCAGTCCATTCGTGCCGAAAAACTGCGCCTGTTTCGCGCCATGCAACCGTTGCAGTCCTCGGACGTGGTTCGCGGGCAATTCCGCGGCTATACCGACGAACCGCACGTCGCCAAGGATTCGCAGACCGAAACCTTCACCGCGCTGCGACTTGCGATCGACACTTGGCGCTGGGCCGGCGTGCCGTTTTATATCCGTGCTGGCAAAAGCCTGCCGATTACCGTCACGGAGGTGATCGTTCATTTGAAGCGCCCACCGATGGCGATCTTCGGGGAACCTCAGCCTGTCCGCTCGAACTATTTCCGCTTCCGGCTCAGCCCGGAAGTGGTGATCTCCGCAGGTGCGCGGGTCAAGCGGCCAGGCGATGCGATGCGTGGTGACGATGTCGAGCTTGTGGCCCGCCATCAGCCGCCACGCCAGAAGGCCCCTTATGAAAGATTGCTCGGCGATGCGATCCGCGGCGAGACCGGCTTGTTCACCGACGATGCCTCAGTCGAGGCGGCGTGGCGCGTGGTCGACCCGATCCTGAGCAACGCAGTGCCGGTTGAGCCTTACGAACCTGACACGTGGGGGCCGGCATCAGCCGCCGCCGTGGTGATGGGTGAGGAAGGCTGGCACGAGCCGAAACCCGAGGCGAGTCCGCCATGTTGACTCCAACTGCTGCACTCCCCGTGGGGGGCGACATCGCAGATCGTGTGGTGTTCCTGCTCGATGTCGACAACACATTGCTCGACAACGATCGCTTTGTTGCCGACTTGGGCGAGCGCCTGCAGCAGGATTTCGGCACGCACGGCCACGATCGTTATTGGGCACGCTACGCGGCGGTGCGCGACAAGCTCGGGTATGCGGACTACCTCACCCCGCTGCAGGATCTGCGAGCTGATCTCGAAGACGATCCGGCCCTGCTGCTGATGTCAGGTTTCCTGCTGGACTATCCCTTTGCCGAGCAGTTTTATCCCGACGCGTTGGCAACCGTCGAACATCTGCACACGCTCGGCACGCCGGTGGTGTTGTCCGATGGCGACGTAGTGTTTCAGCCGCGCAAAGTCCAGCGTTCGGGGATCTGGGACGCCGTGCAGGGAAGCGTGCTGATCTTCAAACACAAGCAGCACATGCTTGACGCCGTGCAACAACGCTTCCCGGCAGCGCATTACGTGATGGTGGACGACAAGCCTTTTCTGTTGGCTGCGATGAAGACCGTAATGGGCGATCGGTTGACGACCGTGTTCGTGCGCCAAGGACACTACGCGTGGGAGGCAGTCGGTCAGTCGATCGACCCGCCACCGGACCTGACAGTCGAGCGGATCGGCGAGCTTGTCGACTTCGATATGAAGCGCTTCCGCATGCAACCAGCCCCAAGGGGCAACTCCCTTGCAGCGTCGGCACCTCGAGAACAGCGATGAACAACCTGCAGCAATTGCGTGATCTTGGCCAGAGCCTGTGGCTGGACAACATCTCTCGCGAGATCCTCGACAATGGAACGCTGCGGCGATACATCGACGCGTACTCCATCACTGGGCTGACATCGAACCCGACCATATTCGACGAGGCGATCGGCCATGGCGATGCCTACGATGTCGGCATCCGCGAGAAGAG
>JANNWF010000173.1:0-2401 GCA_031408455.1 Pseudoxanthomonas sp.
GGAGGGTGGAATCTGCGCCTGAGTCGGACGTTGCCGCCGAACACGAAGCACAACCGGCAAATGTTCCGCTTCACGTTGTACGCATCAGTTTGCAGGCGCGAGCGTCCCCAACCAAGCGACCAGCGCCAAGACAGCGGCACCGGCGGCGGCTTCCAGCGCGACCGAGATGCGCAAGCGGGTCCACGTGCCTTCGGAGTGGTCGCTTGCCGCCGCGCGTTCCAGCGCAGGCGTCAATCTCCACCGATTGTTGGCGGCAAGGCTTAGCATTGCAGCAAATAACACTAGCTTGGCCGTCAGCAGCAGGCCGTAGGTTGATTGGAACAGCTTCGTGATCTCCGCGCCTAAAATGGCGTAGCCGTTGAACAGGCCGGTGAGCAGGATGATTGCGACCGCTGCCGTCCCTACCCGCGCGAAATCTGCCAGCAAACGGGTGGCGAGAGTGACATACACCTCGCCTTGCGCGGGGCGAGCGAACAACAGACCGAAGACCGCTATTCCCCCTATCCAAATCGCGGCGGCAATCATGTGCGCGATGTCGCTGATCCGATGCGCGACTCCGAGCGCGCCTTCCGTCGCGGCGGCGTGGCCGGACCATAATAAAGTAGCCAGCGCAATCGAACCGCCGACCACGGCTACGACATATCGAGGCGTTTGCGACTGTCGCAGCAAGACGAGCGCGGCGAGGGTCGCCAAAAGCGACGCCATCCGGACGAGGAATGCCGCGCCTTGGTCGGTGTCGCTTGCCATCGACGCCAGCATTGGAAATTCGAACGCGCTTACTGGCACGCCCATCATGGCGGCGCTGGATATCGCGAATCCCGCACCCGACAGCGGCAATGCAGCCAACGTCAGCCAAACCAGCGTCCCGCCAAGCGGCAGGATTGCACCGTCTTCGCGTTCGAAACGTGTAAAACTGTAGAGCGGAAACGCCGCCAATCCGACGAGCAGCATCAGGTCCGCGTAAAGCGCGAACCGGATCGCAACCAGCCCCCAATCGGCCACGCCTTACTTGACCTTGAAGGCGAACTCGCTGCCCATGCGGTGGCTGTCCCCGCCCGCTGCCGACCATTTGACGGTGTAGCTACCCGCTACCAGCGCCTTTTTGAGCATCAGCGTCATCGACTTCCCGTCTTTACCCATTTGCGAGCTGTGCGGTATTGGCATCGGCGGGTGAGCCTTCATGCCGGGCATCCCGGTCATGATGACTTCGGTCTTGATAGTTGGCGCAATCAGCTTTTCGCTGAATTTGAGTTCGATGCGCACCGGTTTTGTGACCGTAGCGTTTGCTGTTGGCGTCGAGCCAGTCAGCTTGACATGCGCCACCGCAGCGCCGGGTATGACAACGAGTATTGCAGCCACTATCGGCAGAAGTTTGCGGGACATTTAGAGTTCTCCAAAAACGTGGGTGTTGTATGCCATTACGCATGTGGCGGCGACGCCCCTCAAATTTTTCTTGAGGGCGAGTGGGCCGAGCCGCGTATAAGAGAAGATACGACGACGAGGATCTTATTATGGACGATTTATTGCAAAGGCTCGGGGCTATGCCGGTCCCGGCGGGGCTGTCGCAGATTGACGACGCTGTACTGGCCGGGGTGGCCGAACGCCAAAGCGAGGCACGCTCGACATCGCGGCTGTTGTCTGCGGCGGCGTTTGTTGCGCTTGGCATCGGCTATGCAGGCGGCAGCATATTGCCAACCCCGACAAGCGCTGCTGATAACAATCTGGTGATTGCAGAAACCCCGCTTGCGCCATCGACTTTGCTGGATTTCCTTTGATGCGTTCGGGCTGGCGGATTGCGCTCATTGTGCTGATTGCGTTCGTCGCAGCCGTTGCCGGGGTATATGCCGCAAGGACGTTCAGCCAGCAGCCGCGCCAGAGCGAAAGCGAGCTTCATACGTTTCTTCATACCGAGCTGAAGCTCGACGCGCGCCAAGAAGCCAAGGTTGAAGCAATCGAAGCCCGGTTTGCCGTGCGCAAAAAGGCGCTTGAACTCGACATGCGCGCCGCGAACGCGCGGCTTGCCGAAGCGATCGAGGCCGAGCATGGCTATGGTCCCAAAGTGACTGCGGCAGTCGATCATGTGCATCATGTCATGGGCGAGATGCAAAAAGAGACGCTTGAACATCTGTTCGAGATGCGCGCCGTCATGAATCCCGACCAAGCGCGGCGCTTTGACAAGACTGTGGTCCAGGCGCTGACCGCCGACGCGCGGTGAGCCTTGACCTAAGCCAGTGTAGCGACGGGGAGTTGGCGGCGCTCGCGCTCGGCGGGCAGGAGCGCGCCTATCGCGAATTTCTGAGGCGCTACCGCGAGCCGGTTTACCGGCTGGTCAGAGGCACGATCCGCGATAGCGAGGAAGCACTCGATGTGACGCAGGAGAGCTTTGTTGCCGGTTTCGCCG
>JANNWF010000174.1:0-5836 GCA_031408455.1 Pseudoxanthomonas sp.
GTGTAGCCCTTCGCGCCGGGTGTGTAGAAGGTCGCCATGTCGGGGGTGTTCAGCGGCGTATGGTTGCGCATCCGTGCCACCAAGTCCGGGTTGGCCAACAACGGTCGCCCGAATGCGATCAAGTCGCCACCTTTGTCGAGCAAGGCCTGCTCGGCACGCGCATGGTCGAAGCCCCCAGACAGGATGAAAAGACCATCGAAGCCTGCGCGCAGCTTGAGCTTGAAGTCGGCCGGCAACGGCGGCGCGCCCATGGACGAATGATCGACCAGATGTATGTAGAGCAGCCCTATCGACGATAGCGCCTTGGCCAGCGCCAAGTGCTGCGCCTGCACCTCGGGGAACTCGCCGGTACCGTTGAAGACGCCATAGGGCGAGACACGGATGCCGACCTGATCCGGTCCAACGGCGGCCACCGTGGCACGCGCTATCTCCAGCACCAGCCGGTTACGACCTTCAATGCTGCCGCCATAGCCATCTACGCGCTGGTTTACCAGCGGGTTGAGGAACTGCTCGATCAGGTAGCCGTTGGCCGCGTGCAGTTCGACACCGTCGAAGCCTGCGTCCAGCGCAAGCTTTGCGGAAGTCGCATATTCCTCGACTGCGTGAGCAATGTCCGCCTCGTTCATCGCACGCGGTGGGCTGTGTGGCTGCATGCCGAGGGTGTCGGTGAACATCTCACCTGGACACACCGCCGTGCCCGGTCCTAGCACCTCGGCACCATCCGGTAGATTGGCGACATGCACCACCCGGCCGCAGTGCATCAACTGCACAAAGATCTTGCCGCCACGCGCGTGGACTGCCGCCGTCACCGCTTTCCAAGCTTCAACTTGGTCGGCCTGGTAGAGCCCTGGGATGCGTGGGTAACCCAGTCCATTCGGACTGGGCGAGGTGCCCTCGGCGATGATCAGCCCCGCCGTCGCGCGTTGGCCGTAGTAGGTGGCCATCAATGCGTCTGGCGTGTGCGCCGGCGTTGCCCGGCTGCGTGTCATCGGCGCCATGACGATGCGATTGGCGAGTTGCAGTGAGCGGGCGGAGAACGGGTCAAAAAGCATCGGCTGGATTCCTGTCAGCGGAAAGAAGCGGCGTACCCGAAACCCATCCGCAGGTCGCAAGGAAGACTCAATCTGCCCTCCGACGTCGGGGATGTCTGTTCGTTGGCTCACTCTGCAAATTCTGTGCGCAATCGCACCGACCAAACTTGACGCCGCATGCAGGCTTGCGTGGACGGCTTTCGACGCAGTTCGAGCCGCTCGCGTGAATCCGATTCGCGCTGCAACCCCTTGGAGCACGACGTTCCCATGACAGTTGTGCGCGACTGATGACGAGCACCGAAACGGAAGCCGCAAGCCCGCAGCAAGCTGCTGCGACAGCAGTCCCACCCGATGCGCAACCCCGTCGCTGGGTCCGCGTCGCTGCGATCGGCGTCTTGGTCTTGCTGGTGATCGCGTGGGCGCTGCGTAATGTGGTGCTCGGTACGCCAGTGCAGACGTTCACGGTCCGCGTGGGTGATCTGACCCAGAGCGTGGTCGCCAGCGGCCGGGTGATCACACCCGAGCGCGTCGCCATTGCCTCACAAGTGGTTGGTCGGGTGGTGCGGGTTGCCGTCGATGAGGGCAGCGTGGTGGTCGATGGGCAATTGCTGATTGAACTCGACAGTCGCGACGCCCTTGCTGCGCGTGCGGCGGCCGAGGCTTTGTTGGTACAGGCCGCCTCTCAATTGCAGGCGCTCGGCGAGGTCGAGTTGCCCGCCGCCTTGCAGGGTCTTGCTGAGGCGCAAGCGAATCTAACGCAGACAAGCAGGCAGTCTGAGCGTGTCGGCGAATTGAAAGCACGCGGATTTGTTGGTCAAGCCGAAGTCGACAAAGCCCAGCGCGATCGCGATGTAGCGCAATCCCAAGTGCGATCGGCGCAACTGCAGGTGCAGACGCGGCAGCCTAGCGGCAGCAGTGCAGCGATGGCGTTGGCGACGGTGGCGCAGGCGCAAGCCACGCTTGATCAGGCGACGGTGAAGCTCGCGCAGTTTCAAATCCTGGCGCCGGCCAGCGGTGTTCTTATTCGGCGAGCGGTGGAGAGCGGCGATATCGCCCAACCAGGCCAAGAGCTGATGGTTCTGGCCAGCGCCGGCCAGACCCGGATCGAGGTGCAGCTGGACGAGAAGAATCTGGGCAAGCTCCAACTCGGACAGTCGGCATTGGCATCAGCCGACGCCTATCCCAGCGAGCGCTTTGCCGCCACGGTGGCATACATCAACCCCGGCATTGACGCCACCCGCGGCGCGGTCATGGTGCGACTGGATGTCATCACTCCGCCCGCCTACCTACGCCAAGACATGACCGTGTCGGTTGATATCGCCACGGCCGAGCGTAGCGCAGTGTTGGTGATCCCCACCGGCGCCATCCACGATCTAACCGGCGAGGTGCCTTGGGTGCTGGTGGTACGCGCGCGCCGCGCCGTGCGTCAAGACATCACTCTGGGCCTGCTTGGCGACAACAACAGCGAAGTGCTGAGCGGACTTGCGGACGGCGAACAGGTAGTCCCGGCGAGCACCGCAACGGTGCAGCCGGGTGCGCATGTGCGTGCGCAGCCACAGGCACCGCCGCCCGCATTGCCATCCGCGTGAATCCGCTGCTGCCCTTTGAATGGATTCTGGCGACGCGCTTCATGCGCGAAGGGCGCATGCAAACCCTGCTGATCATCTCCGGCGTGGCGCTCGGCGTCTCGGTGATCGTATTCATCTCTGCGCTGATCAGCGGTCTGCAGAGCAATTTGTTCCGGCGCACGTTGGACTATCAGGCGCAGATCGTGATCCGACCGCCGGAAGAAAGAGCCCGCGTACTGCGTGCACCGGGTGGCAGCAAACAGGCCACCTTGGTGCAGCCGCGCGCGCAGCGACTGCGTTCGGTGGACCAATGGCAAACCGTTCGCCGCACGCTGGAGCGCATGCCGGAAGTGGTGGTGGTCACACCGGTGCTTGCTGGCGCCGGCTTTGTATTGCGCGGTGATGCCAACAAAGCAGTCAGCCTCACCGGTATCGAGCCGACCAGTTATCTGCAACTGATTGCGCTGCAAGCGCAGATGGTGGCCGGCACGCCGCTGGTGGGCAGCGCCGACATTTTGATCGGCACCGAGCTCAGCAAGAACCTCGGTGTGGCGCTAGGCGACAAGTTGGTCCTGCAGACCGCCGGCATGGCCAGCGTCACGCTGACCGTCTGCGGCATCTTCGATTTTGGCAACAAGGGGTTCAACGAGCGTTCGGTCTACGTGGCACTGCGCACCGCGCAAAACCTGCTGAACTTGCCAGGCGGTGCCACCAGCCTCGAACTCAACGTGGTGAAACCCTTTGATGCCGAGATCGTCGCGCAGGCGATCAGCGCCCAGACCGGCTTGGATGTCGAAAGCTGGATCGTGCTCAACGCGCAGTTTTTCAGCGCGCTTGAGGCGCAATCGATGTCCAATCTCATCATCCGCTTCTTTGTTGGCTTGACGGCGGCGCTCGGCATTGCCAGCGTGTTAGTGGTTTCGGTGGTGCAGAAGTCCAAGGAAATCGGAATCTTGCGTGCCACTGGCAGCTCTCGGGCGCAGATCTTGCGGCTGTTCCTCTTGCAAGGGGCGATGATGGGACTGCTCGGTTCGCTGCTTGGCTCGGCCGCCGGCTGGGCCTTCCTGATGGCTTGGCGCGGCATCGCCAAGAACGCCGACGGCACGCCGCTGTTCCTGATCGAATTTGATCCGATGTTGTTCGTCTGGGCGGCACTTGGCGCGACCTTGGTAGGCACCTTGGCGGCAGTATTTCCGGCGCGCACGGCAGCCCGGCTCGATCCGGCGGTCGCCATCCGTGGCTGAGCCGGCGACACTCAGGCTGGAAGGCATTCGTAAAGCCTATGGCCTTGGCACAAAGACGGAAACAGAGGTGCTGCACGGCATCGATCTGACCATCCAGAAAGGCGAATTCACCGCCTTGATCGGACCGTCCGGCTCGGGCAAGAGCACCCTGCTGAACCTGATCGGTCTGTTGGATCGACCCACTTCAGGTCGCTTGATGATCACCGGGGTGGAGCCCGCCACCCTCGACGATGCGGCGCTGACGCGACTGCGGGCAACCGCCGTGGGCTTCGTTTTTCAGTTTCACAATCTGCTGCAAGCATTCACCGCGCAAGAGAATGTGATGCTGCCCCTTCTGGCCGCACGAAGTCGTCCGGATGCAGCGATGCAACAGCGCGCTGCGCAGCTGATCGCCGCGGTCGGCTTGGCAGATTGGGCCGATCACCCGTCGAACGAACTATCCGGTGGTCAACAGCAACGGGTCGCCATCGCCCGCGCCTTGGTCATGCAGCCGGCACTGGTATTGGCCGATGAGCCCACCGGAAATCTCGACACCCAGTCCGCCGACAGCGTGTTTCGCCTGTTGCGACAAGTGAATCGCGACAGCGGTACCAGCTTTCTGATTGTCACTCATGACCCCCGACTGGCAGAGCGCTGTGATCGCATCATCGAGTTGGTGGACGGGCGGATTGCTTCGGATCGCGCCAATCAGGTGCATAGCGATCAGCCGGAGGATTCTCGCGCAACAAGTTGATGGCGCCAGGGGCCGCCAAGGCTTGGATACATAGGCTGTCAGGCAACGGGCATCGCGATGTGCGGCAGCGTACCGACGCTGGCTTCACGCGAGCCTCAGCTTAAGCCGTAGGGCGACGAACAATTTTGAACAAGAAGCCATTCGAGATGCCAGCGTTGCAGCGCTGGAACACGAACCTGCGCCGAGGACTTTAGCAATGAGTACCAAACCCGTGGCCGACCAACAAATGATTCAGTGCGCCGGCGAGGCCATCACCATCCGCCCCATTCGCTTGTTGGACCAAGCCATGGAGGCCGAGTTCGTGCGTCGGCTTTCACCCGAAACGCGGCGCTTTCGATTTCTCGGCAGCACAAGGGAACTATCCCCAGCGTTGTTGCGCTCGTTTTGTGAAGTCGATGGTCGGCATTCAATGGCGTTTGTTGCAACGGTCAACATTGACGGTCAGGAGACCGAGATTGGCGTGGCCCGATTCGCACCCAACTCAGCAGATGACGTTCGCGAGATGGCGATCACGGTTGCGGATGCTTGGCAGCACAAAGGCCTTGGCACGGCGCTGGCGACGCAGCTATTCGAGTTCGCCAAAGACCACGGCATTCGTGAATTGCATTCCATTGATTTGGCCGAAAACAGCTCCATGCGTCAACTGGCCGCCGAGATGGGGATGACCGCGCGCCACGACCCAGAAGATGCACGCCAGGTTATCTACTCCAAGACGCTCTAGGGGGAATGCCCCGGATAGTGCCCCCAAATGGCCCCCGGGATGCAATGGGCCTCGTCGAACTTCGGTGCCCATCGAAAAAGCCAGAAGCCTCAGTATTACTAGGGATTCTGGCCTTCGTCGGACTCTGTCGAACGTTTCCGAACGTTTCCGAACGACGATTTGGAGGCCTGGGTCGACCGCATGGCGGTTGACGAACAGCACACAGTCAACTGGGCCGGGGTTTGGGCCGCAAGATCAGGTTGCCATCGCACTCACTGATTTCCACCTCATCGGCAAGCATGCGAAAACGAGCAGGTATGCGAACGGCTTGCGATTTGCCAAGTATGAAGAGTTTGGCAGTGGCGGTCATGGCGGCTTCGTCCCGATGGGTGGGCCGGCTTAAGGGTAGTGCCAGGGCCATGGCATATCAACCATGAATATCCCCCATTGTTGCAGGCGCTTCACGGAGCGTCGTTGAGCGGCTGCGATGCCCCGCCCAACCTCAAACTCGATGTGACAAGCAACCAAACAGCCATAAAAAAACCCGCAACTAAGCGGGT
>JANNWF010000175.1:0-19225 GCA_031408455.1 Pseudoxanthomonas sp.
CCAGCCTGCGCTTCAGCGGTACCGAGCAACTCAGTTTTACCTACACAGTCAACGGCACCACCCAGACCAAGTCGCTGAGCCGCTTTCCATTTGGCGCAAGTGAACTTCGCTGCACAGCGTCACCCACCCCATCACGTGCTACCGCCAACAATTTCAGTGATTTGTGGTGGGGCGGGGCGACCGGGTCAGTGGGTTGGGGGCTGCATATGAGCCACCTTGACAACAGCCTGTTTGCGACCTGGTACACCTACGACAGTGATCGCGAGCCGGTGTTTTTTGTGGCGGTCACGTCGCGACAGCCCAATGGGTCATTCACCGGCTCACTGTTTCGTCAACCCAACGGGACGCCGTTCTTGCAGATCAATGGGCAGCCCGCTGCTGGCGCGCCTACCGCCGTGGGTACTGCGACCTTGACTTTCAGCAATGGAGAAACCGGTACCTTCACCACCGTTTTGGGTGGTGTTACGCAGACCAAAGCTATTACGCGATTGCAGTTCGGTACAACGGCAACCGTGTGTGCGACTGCTGCTCCAACGCGTTGATTCGATTTGCTGAAGAGAGGAAATGCAAGCCATGGATGGCCATTGGATAGGCGGCGGGTGAGATGATGCATATCGCCCGTTTGATCAAGGGACGCTCGCCGCTATTGGTGAGCATTCCGCATGACGGTGTGTGCTTGCCGCCCGAGTTGGTGCCGCGGATGACGCCGGCGGCACGTGCAGTGCCCGATACCGATTGGCACGTCGCTAGGCTGTACGCCTTTGCCCGGCGTATGGGAGCGTCGATCCTGACGCCGCGTTTCTCGCGCTACGTCGTCGACCTCAATCGCTCGGCAGACGACGCCAGTCTCTACCCAGGACGCAACACCACTGGATTGTGCCCGCAGCAACGATTTGACGGCGGCAACGTCTATCTGGAGGGTGAGGCGCCATCGGCTGACGAAGTCGGCGAGCGAATTGAGCGGTACTGGCGGCCTTATCACGACGCGTTGCGCGACGAACTCGAACGCAAGAGCGCCCTGCATGGCCGAGCGATTCTGTGGGAAGCGCATTCGATCCGTTCGCAATTGCCGTGGTTGTTCGACGGCCGTTTGCCCGATCTCAACTTGGGTACGGCCGAAGGCCATAGCTGTGGATCGCTGGTGGAGTCACGCGTCGCCGCCGCTGCCACATCACAGTTCGACTACAGCTGGGTGCTCAATGGCCGCTTCAAAGGTGGCTACATCACCCGTCACTACGGGCGGCCGGTGGAAGGCGTTGAAGCGGTGCAACTGGAGTTGGCGCAAAGCACCTACATGGACGAGGAAACCACCGCGTGGAAGCCGGCTGAGGCCGAGCGCTTGCAAATCCTGTTGCGACGGATGCTTCAGGCGGCTGTCGACTGATATCCCTGACGCGCAGCTGGGATTGCGAGCGTCAGATTTCCAAGGTCGCCAAATCGCCCTTGGTCTCCAGCCAGTGCTTGCGGTCCGATGCGCGCTTCTTGTTTAGCAGCATGTCCATCAGCGCGCTGGTCACTGCCGAATCCTCCACCGTCAGCTGCACCAGCCGACGCGTGTCCGGATGGATGGCGGATTCGCGCAATTGTGAGGGGTTCATTTCACCCAATCCCTTGAAGCGGGTGACGTTGACTTGACCCTTGATCTTCTCGCGCTCGATGCGATCAAGCAGTAGCCGTTTCTCTTCTTCATCGAGGGCGTAGAACACCTGCTTGCCGATGTCGATGCGAAACAGTGGCGGCATCGCCACGAACACATGGCCGGCGCGCACCAATTCGGGAAAGTGCTTCAAAAATAATGCCGAAAGCAGGGTTGCGATATGCAAGCCATCGGAGTCCGCATCGGCCAGCACGATGACCTTGCCATAGCGCAAGCCACTGATATCGTTGACGCCAGGATCGCAACCGATGGCGACCGCCAAGTCGTGCACTTCCGTCGAGGCGAGCACGCCCGAGCTTTCAACTTCCCAGGTGTTCAGGATCTTTCCGCGCAGCGGCAAGATCGCTTGGAAGTCCTTGTCGCGCGCCTGCTTGGCGCTACCGCCGGCAGAGTCGCCTTCGACCAGGAACAGTTCGGTGCGCGACAAATCCTGGCTGGCGCAATCGGCCAATTTACCGGGCAGGGCAGGGCCCTGCAGGATTTTCTTGCGGACGATTTGCTTCTCGGTCTTCAAGCGTGCCGCGGCGCGATCAATTGCCAGTTGCGCGATCTGGGTGCCGATCTCGACGTGCTGATTCAAATACAACGAGAACGCGTCGTGCGCTGCGCCCTCGACAAAGGCGGCCGCTTGCCGCGATGACAGCCGCTCCTTGGTTTGCCCGCTGAACTGCGGGTCAGTCATCTTCATGGAGAGCACGTAGCTGGCACGATCCCAGACATCTTCGGGAGCCAGCTTGACGCCGCGCGGCAACAGGCTGCGGAAGTCGCAGAACTCGCGCAGTGCTTCGGTCAAACCCGAGCGCAGCCCATTCACGTGGGTGCCGCCTTGCGCGGTTGGAATCAGATTGACGTAACTTTCCTGCGCCAATTCGAAACTGCCACCATCACCCGGCGGAACCCAAGCCAGCGCCCATTCGACCTGCTCGGATTCGCGCGCCAACTTGCCCATAAACAGGTCGGCCGGCAGGCGCTCACGAAACTCCAGCAGCCCGCCCAGATAGTCGCGCAGCCCGTCCGCATAGAACCACTCGATGCGCTCGTCACTGGCTTCATCGAACAGTTTCACCGTCAAGCCAGGACACAGCACCGCCTTGGCGCGCAGCAAGTGTTTCAGCGGCTTCAGGGCAAACTTGGGCGTGTCGAAGTAGCCGCCGTCGGGCCAGAACCGCAAGCGGGTGCCGGTATTGCGTTTGCCGACGGTGCCTACTTGTTCAAGCGTGGTTTGCGGAAAGCCATCTGCAAACGTCTGCCGGTACTCAAGGCCATCGCGGCGAATGAACACCTCTACTTTCTTTGAGAGTGCATTCACCACCGATACGCCGACACCGTGCAGACCACCGGAGAACGTGTAGTTGCGATTATTGAATTTGCCGCCCGCATGCAAGCGCGTGAGGATCAACTCGACACCCGGAATCTTCTCTTCCGGGTGGATGTCGACCGGCATGCCGCGGCCGTCGTCGATCACTTCGCAGCTGCCATCGGCAAACAGACTGACCTCGATGGTCTTGGCGTGGCCAGCCAAGGCCTCGTCAACGCCGTTGTCGATGACTTCTTGCGCTAGGTGATTGGGACGCGTGGTGTCGGTGTACATGCCCGGTCGGCGTTTGACCGGGTCCAGCCCCGAAAGAACTTCGATATCAGCGGCGTTGTAGCGCGTGCTCATGGCGTGACAGCAGGTGCGGGCAGGCGGCGAGGATGGCGGTGGAGGCCCAAGGGGTCAAGCCAAGGCTAAATTGAGACCGCCGCCGCCAGCCGGGTGCGCATTCAACCCGCCATCCGCATTGCCATCAAGCCGTGTGTTGAAGGCTTGATCACGCCGTAACACTCGCAGGCTGAGCGCTCCAGTTGACGGCGGTCCAGCACCGTGATCTGGCCGCGCCGGTAGTTGATGACACCGGCGCGTTGCAGCTTGCTGGCGGCGATGCTGATGCCCTCGCGGCGCACGCCCAGCATGTTGGCCAAACTCTCATGCGTAAACGGAAGCTGCGCCGAGGTGGAGCGATCCAGGCCAGAGAGCAGGCGCCGACACAACTGTTGCTCGACACTATGGTGCCGATTGCAGACCGCAATTTGCGCCACCTGAGTCAGCAAGGTTTGCATATAGCGAAGCAAAAGATGTTGCACGTTGCCGCCCTGGTAGAACTCGGCCTTCAGCGCCGTCGCTCGAATCGCATACGCCTGTCCGCTCGCTTGCACCACCAATTGATGCGGCGTGTTGACTTCACCCATGAGCATGCACAGTCCTGCAACGCCTTCGTTGCCGATGACGGCAAGCTCAGTAGTGGCGCCGGCGGCGGTGACGCAATGCATGGAGATGACCGAAGAGATTGGGAAGTAGGTGATCTCCTGTTTGCAATTGGCATCACAGATCACCCGCCCGGCAGGCAGGCTTACCAGACTGAGGTGCGGGCTGATCCGCGCTCGATCTGCTTCATTGAGTGCCGCCAACAGCAGGTTGCTTTGCGCTGTGCCAGCCAGTGCCGGCAGACGATTGCAGCCGGAGTGAATTGACTGCGACTGACCCGGCGCCTCGGCCTTGAGAAATCGGCTTTCTGCCACCGGCCGTCGAGCAAGCGCACGCACGCTGCTCGCATAGGCATAGGTGTCGTGGATGCGCGGTGACTCAAAGCGGGCATTTGCATCGTGAGTGGTAGCGTCCAACATTGGGTAGGCCCATCGGTGAGCGCGGCCAGCCGCCGCTAATGCGAGGCATGAGCACGGCGCGTGCCAACCCAGTCGGACCCAGTTGAATCTGAACGTGTTTGGGTTTGAGTGCATGGCGTTAGCGCACATAGCGGGCACTTTGGCTCGGTCTGCGTTCATGTTTCTGCCCGTGGCGCTGGAAAAGCGCAGCTTCACGCTGCTTAGATCGTTCGCAGAATGCACGGCTTCGCAAGGCTGCAACGCGCAAAGTGCATGAGTGCGTCGAGTGTCTGATCGCGGGATGTGGCTGATGGCTTGAGGCTAGGCATTCGACTGCTTCAGCGCACATCAGGCAGGGATTTGCAGCGTGCGCCCCCGCCGCGGGCGATGGCGGCCGGCCGCAAGTCCGACACTTGCAAAGTCTCACCAATTCACCACGTTAGCGGCTTCGTGGCTGTGGTTAAATCAGGCGTCCATCTCGGGGTGAGCGTGCTATGCATCAATCTCAACTGGCGAGCAGGCTGACGTTGCTGGTCGCAGTATTCGCTGGCTTGTTTCTGATCTTCGGCCTGACCACGTGGCGAACCTTTGAGCAGGTGCGGGTGAAGGGGCCGATCTACGAGGAAATTGTTCTCGGCAAAGATTTGATCGCGGACATCTTGCCGCCGCCGCAATACATCATCGAATCCTACTTGCTTACCTTGCAGTTGATCGACGAAACGGATCCGACCCAGATCAGTCAGTTGGTCGAAACAGGTGCCCAGTTGCGGGTCGATTACGAAGCGCGGCAAGAGTTTTGGAAGCGCGAGCTAGCGACAGACCAGATGTCTGACCTGATGACGGTGAGCTCCTATCGCTCAGCGGTGGAGTTCTACCGTTTGCGCGACGAGCAGTATGTGCCGGCGATTCGCGCCGGTGAGCGCGAGCTGGCGCGCTCGATCTTGGCGCAGATGCGGCGTCACTACGACGCCCATCGCCTAGCGATTATTCAAGTCGTCGATCTTGCCGAAAAGCGTAACGAAGAGTTTGAGAGTCGCGCCAAGGAAGTCATTGCCAGTCGCAGTCTGACCTTGGTGATTTTGGCTAGCGCGATCTTGCTGGTGGTCGCGTTTATGGCGATTTACGCCCAACGCAGCGCGCGTGAATTGTCGCGGCGCATTCATTTGGCGGCCGAAATCGCCGATCGCGTGGCGGGTGGCGACCTCGCCACCGAGGTGCCCGCGAGTGATGGGCGCGACGAAGCAGGGCGTCTGCTGAAAGCCATCGGTGCCATGACCATGAGTCTGCGGGCATTGGTGACTCGCGCCAAGCAGGCCTCGATTGAGCTGATGAGCACGGCCACCGAGTTCGCTGCTACCAGCCGGCAACAAGAAGCCACAGTGCAAAATTTCGGCGCTTCGACCAATCAGATCGCGGCCGCGGTCAAAGAGATCAGCGCCACCAGCGCCGAGCTGTTGTCGACCATGGAAGGCGTCAACCTGGTAGCCGGCCAGACAGCCGACCTCGCCGAAGACGGGCAAAACGGGCTGCGCCATCTCGACAGCACCATGGAGCGCCTCGCCCAAGCGGCCAACACGATGGCGGCGCGCCTCGCGGCCATTCGCGGAGAAGCGGCCGAGATCACCGGCGTCGTTACCACCATTTCCAAGGTCGCGGATCAGACCAATCTACTGTCGATCAATGCCGCGATTGAGGCCGAAAAAGCCGGCGAGCAAGGCTTGGGCTTTTTGGTCCTGGCGCGCGAGATTCGCCGCTTGGCCGACCAGACCGCAGTGGCCACGCTGGACATCGAGCAGATGGTCAAGCAAATGCAAAGCGCGGTGTCGGCGGGGGTGATGGAGATTGATCGGTTCGCGGAAGAAGTGCGCAGCGGTGTCGGCAACGTGGTGCGTGTGGGTGGCCAGTTTGGGCAGATCATCAGCGGCGTAAAGACCCTGTCGGAGCGCTTTGATGCGGTCAACCACGGCATGCGCAGCCAGTCGCAAGGCGCCCGCCAAATTGGCGAGGCGATGGGGCAGATGATCGATGGCGCGCGGCAAACCTCGGTGTCGTTGCGCGAGTTCAATAGCGCCACCGAAAGCCTGCGTGATGCGGTGGCCGTGTTGAAGCAGGAGATCTCGCACTTCAACGTTGGCAGCGACCGCTAGCGCGACCATGCTTGCGCTCGCCTTTGATGTTGGCGAACTGCGCTTGGCGCTGGCGGCCACCTATGTGGTGGAGGTGCTGCATCGGCGCGAGCTAAGGCCTTTGGCCTTGGCGCCGCCTGGCGTGGTCGGCTTGCTGCCGTTTCGCGGCAGCTTGACCCCGGTGGTCGATCTATGTCGGTTGCTGCTTCAGCGCGACTGCGCGCCGTTGCGCTCCAGTCGTTTGATCGTGGTGTCGCTGCCGCCAGTCGAGCAGCCGCGTTTGCTCGGCTTACTGGCTGAAAACGTGGTCGACTTGATAGACGGCAAGCGCACGCTGCCGGGCCTCAAATTGCCGAGCTTGCCGTGGCTTGGCGATCATTTTGCCGATCAGCCCACTTTGCCGCAGCTGGTCGACCCGTTGCAGTTGCTGCCGGCTGAGTTGGCCGCGTTGTTCGTCGCCGACGCAAGCCTAACCGGCGCAAGCGCTGCCGGAGCAGGCGTTGCTGGGGCCGGCGCATGAGCCGCGCTGCCTTGCTCGAGCTGATGCGGGTTCGACTGGGCTTGGATGCATCGAGCTTGGGCGAGCGTGTGCTTGACGACGCCTGTGAGGACGCGCGTCGGCGCTTGGGCGCTGCCAGCGACGCTGACTTGTATCAACGCGTGTTGGTTGACGGCCAAGCCTTTGCGCAATGCAGCGAATGTTTTGTGGTGCCGGAGTCGTGGTTTTTTCGAACCGTCGAGCAGTTTGATGATCTGGTCCGCTTTGCGCGCGAGCACGTGCAGCGCGAGCGGCGCCCGTTGCGGGTCTTGAGTCTGCCTTGCGCGGCCGGCGAGGAGGCTTACTCAGCGGTCATATCTCTGTTTGAAGCCGGCCTGCGGCCGGAGCAGATCGATGTGCTCGGCATCGATGTGTCGCACGTAACGGTAGCGCGGGCCGAAGCCGGCGTGTACCGCCACAACGCCCTGCGCGGCAGCTCACCGCTGCCGATTTGGATGCAGGTGATCGAGGATGGTTTCAAGGTGGTGCCTGCGGTAAACGCCTGCGCACGCTTTCGGCAAGGCAACGCCTTGGACCCGTCGTTGCTGCATGGCGAAGACCCGTTCGATGTCATTTTCTGCCGCAACCTGCTGATCTATCTGCATGCAGAGGCGCGCCAGCGAGTGATCGCCAGCCTGCTGGCTGCGTTGCAAACGCCGGGCATGATCTTGGCCGGACAAGCCGAAGTATTGAGCGCGATCAGCGCTCAACTGCAGCCTTTGGAGGGTGGCTGTCCGCTGAGTTTTGTGCGCCGAAAGCTGCTGCCAGTTGGCACCGACGGCTTGCTCGCTGTGGCCCATCCGCGCGAGCCCAGCAAACGCCGGCAAGCCACTCAGACGCCTGCCCAAAGCGTGGCCGAACAGCGGCGCGACGGGCGACAGACAGCCTTGTTAGCTGCGAGCATTGCGCCGACCGCAGGCGTTGCGGCCAATGGCCACACCCCCATCAGTACCGACGGCAAGCGTGGACCAGGCAGTAACCAAGCCGGCAACGCGCTCAGCGAGGCGCATCGTTTGGCCGATGGCGGTCATACCGAGCAGGCGCGGGAACGCTGCCTGCAATGGTTGCGTCGGCATCCGGCCGATGTCGACGCGCACTTTCTGCTGGGGTTGCTCGAATCCGCCAGCGGCGACACCGATGCCGCCGACCGCGCCTTCACTCGCGTGCTGTATCTCGACCGCAATCACCACGATGCCCTGCAACAACGCATCGGCTTGGCCCAGCGGCGCGGGGCCAATGAACAGGCCACTGAGTTGCGCGCGCGGGCTACGCGCTTGCGTTCGCGTGGTGAGCCCGCTCGATGAAGACGCTAGTCAATGAGCATTGACGAACTCGACCACTGCTGGCGCCGAATCGGCGTGCAGGGCGGCGATCACAGTTGCGAGAAGCTGCTGGAAGCCCTGCACTGTCGGAATTGCCCGGTCTACACCGCCGCCGCGCGCCGGTTGCTGGATCGTGAGGCACCGGCTGAAGCGAGCACCGATTGGTTGCGTGACCTGCGCCGTAGCGGGCGTATGCGCACGGCATTGGTATTTCGCTTGGGCAGCCAATGGTTGGGTTTGCCGCCGACCGTGGTAGCTGAAGTCGCTGCCAATCCACCATTGCGGCGGTTGGCGCATCGCACCGATGGCTACATCGAAGGCGTGGTCAACGTGCGCGGCGAGCTGTGCTTGAGTGTGTGTCTGGTTGAATTGCTCGGCTTGGGTCGCCGTAGCTTGGCCGCCGAGCAAGCGCGTTTGGTATTGGTGGAAGCAGAGGGCGGCTTGCTGGCATTTCGCTGTGACGAAATGCGCGGCTTGCTGCCGTATCACGAAGACGACATGCAGCCGACGCCGGATACCTTGCCGCAACCTCTGGACACCTGCGTTGAAGCGCTGCTGCCGACCGAAGCTGGCCACGTCGCCTTGCTAAACGCAGTCGCGATCACCCGCTTGCTGCGCAAGGCGGCGTTCGAATGAGCAGCCTGTGGCCACTCATGCAAGAAGAGCTCGGCCGCTTGCTGCCGCAACTGAGCAAGCTGGTGGACGCGATGTCGCTGGGCGAGGACGGCACCGCGGCGGCTCAATGGCAGCGGCGTTTGACAGCCTTCCAAGGCGCCACCAGCGTGCTCGGCGACACAGCGCTGCCAGCCGTGGTCAATCGACTGCTTGGGCTGTGGAAGCTAGGCAATGACCGCCATGCGAGCGTCGCCCAGGCGCGCCGATTGCTGCTTGCCATCAGCGAGCTGGTGACGCTGGATTTTCCCTTGGCAACAGCGCAACTGAAGGTGCTCGCAGAGTCCACCCCAGCGCCTGCCGCAACCGCATCGAAGGCCGAGCAAGTCAATCCCAGACTGCGGGTGCTGTTTGCCACCGAAGTGGCCGACAAATGCGCAGCGATGGAGCGTGTTCTGTTGCAGCTTGAGCAGTCGCCCGAGCGCTTGGAGCTGATCGCGCCGCTGATGCGCGCCACGCACTCGATCAAGGGTGCCGCACGCGCGGTTCGCAGCGAGGCGGCAGTGAGCTTGGCACACGCGTTTGAGGATCGCCTGAGCGCCGCGCAAAAACAGAAGCAGCCGCTGGACAGCGGCGTGCTTGACTTGGCGCTGCGCGCGGTCGATCACATCCGCCGGCTCGGCAGCGATGATTCAGAGGCGTCCGTTGCAGCCGCCGCGAAACTCCGCACTGAGTTGCAACAGTCGACCTTGGCAGCGGCGCAGCCCAGCGAAGTCGTAGCCGCCAAGACGGCGAGCGCGGCCGCCGGTCTGGCCAAGCCGGTCGCCGCCAAGACCTACATCGACATTGAAGACACCGACCCGATCTTGCGGGTGCGGGCCAGCCACGTCAGTCGCCTGATCGCATTGGCCGGCACCGGCATGGTGGAGAACCGCCGCCTGCGTGCCTTCGGCGAGCGCCAGCAGCGTCTGCGCCGCGAATTGGGCGAGGCCTCACGCTTGCTCGACGACTTGCATCACCACTTGGGCGCGCCGCGCGCGCATACCCCGGTCGGTGCGCAGTTGGCGGGCATTCGCCAGCAGTTGGGGCACTCACGCCACGCGATCAACGAATGGTTGGACGAGTTTGGTGCCTATCAGCGTGAATCGGCCGACCTCACCGAGCGGCTGTACCACAACGCGTCGCAAACGCGACTGCGCCCCTTTGCTGACATCGCTGCCACCTATCCGCGGATGATTCGCGACCTCGGACGGCAACTTGGCAAGCGTGTGCGCTTGAGTATCAGCGGCGACAACGTGGCGGTGGATCGCGATGTGCTCGACCGTTTGGACGCGCCGCTCACCCATCTGTTGCGCAATGCCATCGACCATGGGATCGAGGACGCCGCGACACGCTTGCAACGAGGCAAGTTGGAAGAGGGCGAAATTCGGCTGTGCGCCAGCTATCGCGCCGGCATGTTGGCGATTGAAGTGGCCGATGACGGCGGCGGTATCGACTACCCCGGCGTCCGGCAAAAATTGCTGAGCGAGCAGGGTATGAGCGCGGAAGCAGTGGCCGCATTGGACGATGACGCGCTGGCGGAGTCGCTGTTTGCGGCCGGCTTTACCACCCGTCACGAAGTGAGTGAAATCAGCGGTCGCGGGGTCGGCCTGGATGTGGTGCGGCAGATGCTGAAACAGCTCGAAGGCAGCGTGCGACTGCATTCGACGCCGGGCGGCGGCACCCGCTTTCATTTGTTGGTGCCAATCTCGCGAGCGGTGACGCGTGCCGTGGCGACCCACGTCGCCGGCGAAACCTATGCCTTCCCACTGTTACGCATCGAGCGCTTGGTGCGCGCGCCGGCGGCGGCGATCCATAGCTATGAAGGCATGCAGTACCTCACCTTTAATGGGCAGAACATTGGCTTGGTGCCCTTGGCCGAGCAGCTTGCTTTGGGTGTCACCCAGCACAAGGCCGATGGCACCGATATTGTCGTGGTCGCCCAAGACGGGCGCCGCGCCGGCTTTGTGGTTGACGCCGTGCTCGGCGAGTTCGATCTTGCGACGCGGCCGCTGGACGCTCGTCTGGGCCGGGTGGCCGACCTCGCAGCGCTGGCCTTGATGCCCGATGGCGAGCCAGTGGTATTGCTCGACACGGAAGACCTGATGCGCGGTGCGCTGGAGGTCGAGCGCCGTATCAGTCGCTTGGCGGGGCGCTCTGAAGCGGATGCCGATCGCCCGCATCGGCGCGTGTTGGTGGTCGACGATTCGATTTCGGTGCGCGAATTGGTGCGCCAGTTGCTGGTCGCAAGAGGCTACGAAGTGCAGGTGGCCGTCGACGGGTTGGACGCTTGGGCGCGCCTGCGTGAGTGGCCGTGTGAGTTGGTCATCACTGATGTCGACATGCCGCGTATGGACGGCATCGAGTTGACCCGCTCGATCAAGCAAGACCCAAGACTGCGCAGTTTGCCGGTGGTGATCGTGTCGTATCGCGACCGCCCGGAGGATCGCGCGCGCGGGCTGGAAGTGCACGCGGATGCCTATCTCACCAAGAGTGATTTCCAAGAAAATGGATTCATCGATGTTGTTTACGGTTTGATCGGCGACGCGCTGGTGCCGGCATGAAGGTCGAGCCATGAAGGTCGCCATTGCCCACCGCGACCGTTTGGTCCGCGAAGCCTTGCGGCGGACCTTGATGAAGGGTCACTACGAACTGATCTGGCAAGCCAGCGACCGCGCGCAGGTTGAGCACAACTGTCGCTATCAAGCTACCGACCTGCTGTTGGTGGAGCTGCAGTTGTTGGGACCGAAAGCGCAGGCCTTGCCGCGTCTTTTGGAGTCGGGCGCGGCGGTGATTGCCTTGGCACCCACCAATGCGGTAGGTGATGCTTACGAGGCAATGGGGCTGGGTGCGCTGGGCTTGTTGGAACCGCCGGCCCTAGATGACAGCGGCCAATTGATTGGCGCGCAACGCAGCCTGACCCGCATCGACCGCTTGGCCAAACTGGTGGGCGGCAGCGACTTTTCTGCAACCCCAAGTACGCAGGCGGCATCCGGCCAAACGCTGATCTTGGCCTTGGGCGCATCCACCGGCGGGCCGCTGGCATTGGCGAAAATTCTGAGCAGCATGCCGGTCGATCTGGATGCCGCGGTGCTGATCGTCCAGCACATCGAAAACGAATTTACCGCCGGCTTGGCCGAGTGGTTGGGCAGCCAGTGTGCGCTGCCGGTGGTGGTAGCAGCGCGCGGCGATACGCCAGTAGCGGGCCGGGTGTATGTCGCAGGCAGCGTCGGCCATCTGGTCTTGCTGCCCTCGTTTCAGTTTGGCAATCAGCCTGCTCGAGCAACCGAGCTGCATGCACCCAGTGTCGATGCCTTGTTTTCGAGCTTGGCCTTGCACGCCGCGCCCGCTGTAGCGGCCATTCTCACCGGTATGGGCAGCGACGGCGTGGCTGGTTTGAGTGCCTTGCATCGCGCTGGCTGGTTCACCGTGGCGCAAGACGAGCGCAGTTCTGTGGTCTATGGCATGCCGCGTGCGGCGATCGAGGCCGGCGTCGTCCAGCAAATTCTGGATGTCGCTGCGATTGGGCCGGCTTTGGTGCGCCAATTGAGCCGGATCAGACGCCCATGAGCGAGGTCCTGCGCGTGCTGATCGTCGATGATCAAGCCATCATTTTGGAGGCGGTGCGCAGCATGCTCGCCGACGCTCCCGAGTTGGAGCTGCAGTTGCTGTCCGACTCCGCCGTCGCGATCGAAACCGCGTTGCAGTTCAAACCGCACGTCATCCTGCTCGATTTCAACATGGAGCCCATCGACGGCTTGGAAGTGTTGACCCTAATCCGCAGCCATGCCGATTTGACCGATGTTTCGGTGGTCATGTTGTCCGCCGCCGAAGAGCCCGAAACCAAGGTCGAAGCCTTTCGCCGGGGTGCCAATGACTATGTGGTCAAACTGCCGAGTGCGCTCGAATTGATTGCCCGCGTGCGCTATCACGCCCGTGCCTGCGCGGCAGCAGAAGCCCGTGAAGTGGGCTTCCGTGCCCTGTTGGAAAGCCGGGCTGCTCTAGAGTTGCGCAACCACGTCATCGAAAAGCAAAAACTGCAGCTGGAGTCGATGAACCGCGAGTTGACCGAGGCGAGCTTGACCGACGCGCTGACTGGTCTACGCAATCGTCGTTACCTGAAGTTTTTCCTCGACCAACATGGACCCGAAGCGGCGCTGAGCAACGAACGTCGGCAGCAACACAGCGGCAAATTCACTCTCTGCCTGTTTGATCTGGATCACTTTAAACAGGTCAATGACCGTTACGGTCACGAAGTGGGCGACGGCGTGTTGGTGGAAGTGGCGCGCCGCCTGCGCTCGACCATGCGCGAATCCGACGGCCTGCTGCGCTGGGGTGGCGAAGAGTTCTTGGTCGTGGGTCGCGGTTTTGATCCGCCCAGCGCCGAGCAATTTGCGCAGCGGGTCATGCACAGCATCAGCGGCTCGGACATGTGTTTGGCCGGTGGCCACCGCCTGCGCGTGACCTGCTCGATGGGCTACGCCCCCTTGCAGTGGAGCGATCAAGCCGCACACAACTTGAGCCGCGAGCAAGTCCTCAATCTGGCCGACTTTGCGCTCTATCTGAGCAAGCTCGAAGGCCGCAATCGCGCCTGTGGCGTGTTGCCTGGGCCAGATTCCGGGTTGGCGCAACGCATGTCCGAATTGTCGATGGACGCGCACGCGTTGCGTCATGAGGATGGCCGTGGCGTGCACTTGCATCGGCTGCTCGGTCCCAGCGCCAACTAACGACACGCGCCATGTTGACCGGACTATTCGAATCCTTGCGCGCAGCGCGCCTGCCTGTGTCGCTTCGTGAATGGCTGGATCTGCTGGCCGCGCTTGATGCCGATCTTGGGTTTGCCGATATCGACCAGTTTTTCCTGTTGGCGCGCACTGTGCTGGTCAAGGATGAGCGCCATTTTGATCGTTTCGACCAAGCATTCGGTACTTACTTCCGCGGCGTCACGCGCATCGATCCTGAGTTGGCCAAGGACATCCCCGAGGATTGGCTGCGGCAGACCCTGCAACGCAGCTTGAGTGATGAAGAAAAGGCGCGCATCCAAGCCTTGGGTGGACTGGAAAAGCTGCTGGAGGAGTTTCGGCGCCGCTTGGATGAGCAAAAAGAGCGCCATCAAGGCGGCAACCGCTGGATAGGCACTGGCGGCAGCAGCCCGTTTGGGGCCGGCGGTTTTCATCCTGAAGGTATTCGCGTCGGACCCAAGGGCGGCGGCAAGAGTGCGGTCAAAGTCTGGGACAAGCGCCAGTTTCGTAACCTTGACGAAGATGCCGAGCTTGGCCCGCGCACGCTGCAAATCGCACTCCGCCGCTTGCGCCGTTTTGCGCGCGTTGGCGCCGCCGATGAATTGGATTTGGACGGCACGATTACCGCAACCGCGCGCGAGGCCGGCATGCTCGATATACGCATGCGCCCCGAACGCCACAACGCGGTCAAAGTGTTGCTGTTATTGGACATTGGTGGCTCGATGGACGAGCACGTCTACGCGTGCGAGTCCCTGTTTGCCGCCTGTCGCAGCGAGTTCAAGCGGCTGGATCATTACTACTTTCACAACTTTATTTATGAGTCGGTGTGGAAGGACAATCGCCGGCGTTTTTCCGAGCGCACACCGGTGCACGAATTACTGCGCCGCTACAACCCCGATCACAAAGTCGTGTTCGTCGGCGACGCCGCCATGGCGCCGTATGAAGTCAGCCATCCCGGCGGCAGCATCGAGCACTGGAATGAAGAAGCCGGCGAAGTCTGGTTCAAGCGCATCGCCGAGCGCTTCAAGAAACTGGTTTGGCTAAATCCCAGCCCACGCAAGAGTTGGGACTACAGCATGTCAACCGAGCACATCCGCAAACTTGCCGACAACCGCATGTTTCCGTTGAGCATTGAGGGCTTGACTGAAGCGATGCGGGCGTTGGGGAAGTAGGGGCAGTGGACCTGCAGCGAGTTGACCTGAGCAAGGCACCGCGCAAGTATTGGTTCTAGCTATCACTTGGCGATAGCATGTAAGCCTGAACTCCGAGCACAAAAAGACGCTCGCTGTCGCGTATGCGCTTCCCACTTCGGCGTCAATTGTTTTCGCCGACTTGGAGCGCTTGCTGAGGTCGGTGGTTGCAACCGTTGTCGAGCGCGAGGGCTCTCGAACCAAGGCCGTGCTGCAGGGCGAGCAGTGGCGATGCAGACACCGTTGCACTGCTTCGGCAAGAGTTCGTGTGAGCAGTTGAGGACTATCTGGCAGATTGCAAAGAGCGGGCGTAAAGCCGGAAAAGCCGGCTTCCGGAAAGCTCTTGCTCCGCGTTCCGCCGGAGGTGCACGGAAAGGCGTTGGTGGCAGCGCAAGCCTCGGGCAAGAGCCTCAACCAATGGGCAACCGAGGTGCCTCGAACCGCGGTGCTCACAGGTGGCCAATCGACCGCTTCCTGATTCTGTCGCGCTGCGGAGAAATGCCGGATAGCGTCGTCAGTACGCGAGAACAGCGCGGCGTGCTCCGCGCTATCCAAGCATGCGTTTGCTGCGGTTACCATTAAGTCAAAGCGGTAGAGCCGAGCTTGATCGAGCTTGCTCGGCCGCTCTGCCCCGAGCACATCGAACGATCCCGCTTCGGCCCCGCCAAAACGATTGCTTTCGAAGCTGGCTGCTCGTTAGTCTGCAAGCGTCGAATCTTCCGGCGGGGGCGGACAGACGATTATGGATCGCACCCAAGTCATCGCAGCCAAGCCAGCAGCCGGAAACGACGCCGGCATCACCTTGTCGCAGGCGATGCCCGCAGGGTTGGATAGCGCCAGCACCATCCAGATCAGCACCGCCGGCGGCGCAGAGGTAAATAGTCCCGGCCCGACACCATCGGCGCCAACGGTTCGCGAGTCCGAGCGCATTCGCTACGCCATCCTAGGTGAAGCCGGGCGCGGCGGCATGGCCACGGTGTATGTGGCACGTGACCTTGAATTGATGCGCAAGGTCGCGCTCAAACAGTTGGCCGATGACCTGCGCGATGTCGGGCCGGCACGCTTGCGATTCTTGCGTGAAGTGCAGGTTACCGCGCAGTTGGATCATCCTTACATCGTGCCGGTGTATGGCTTGGAAGTGGCGCCCGGCGGCTCGCCTGCGTATGCAATGAAGCTGGTGACAGGTAGTACCTTGGCCGATTACCTGCAAACCGCCATCGATGCCTACGCGGCGGGTGGCGTGCCCGATGAAGCCCACAGCTTGCCGGCGCGCATCGAGCACCTGCTGAAGGTGTGCGACGCGGTCGACTACGCGCATGGCAAAGGTGTGATCCATCGCGATCTCAAGCCGGCCAACATCATGCTTGGGACGCATGGTGAGACCTTTGTGATGGACTGGGGCATTTGCCATCTGTTTGGCACCGACGATCCCGATTTCGCGCCCGAATCCTTGCTTAGCGACTCCACCGGTGGCGCGCAAACCGAATATGGCGCGGTGGTGGGTACGCCGCGTTACATGTCACCCGAGCAAGCGCAGGGGCGGCGCGAAGAACTGGGGCCGCAGAGTGACCAATGCGCCTTGGGCTTGATCCTGTTCGAACTGGTTACCTTGAACGCGCCGTTTGCCGGAGACAGCCTGCTTGAAGTGATGCAGAACGCTGCGGCGGCGCGGCGAGCGGTGGTGGTGCATGCGTTTGAGCAGCGTGCAATTCCTGCCCCACTGCGCGCCATCATCGAACGCGCCACGCGTTTCGACCCTAAGCAACGCTACGCCAGTGTGAGTGAGTTGGCAGACGATCTGCGTCGCTACCTACGCGGAGAAGCGGTGCACGCATTGCCGGACTCCGGCTGGCAACGCGCACAGCGGTATGTCGGTCGGCATCGGCAAGGCATGTTGCTGTCGCTGTTCGGGTTGATCGCCGCGGCGGCGATTGGCTTTACTGCAATGATGTGGCGACATGAGCAAGCTGTTGTCGAGGCGCGAGCGCGGGAAGTTCTGCAACGCAACCTGATGGAGCAGGTCGCGCGCCAAGGTGATCGCCTGCAGTTGGAGTTGTTTCAAGTGCAGAACCAGCTCGAATCGTTGGCCGCCGCAGCGACCCAGTTGCTGCAACACGGGGTGCCAGCAGAAAACGCCAAGGCGTATTGGGCAGATGACTATTTGTCGGCCGAGCGGCGCCCTCCAGATCTCGCCATGCAGCCAGAGTTGGGGCGCGTGGTCAGCATGGAGTGGGCGGTGTACAGCGCGGCCCCCGGTGTTGATCGAGCGCCGTTGCAAGGCATGGTGGAGCGTCTTTTTCACTTGCGTAGCCACCGCAACGAACTGCTCGATGTGACACGTCGCAGTCTGGGTGGCGGACAGTATGCCAATGGCGTGTTGGAACTAAACATGGCGTTGGAGCAAGGCTTGCTGATGCGCTATCCGGGGCGCGTCATCGACCCGTCGGTCGACCCGCGAAAAGGCAGCTGGTATCTCGATAGCAAGCCTCGCAAAGGAGCCCATTGGGGTGCGCCATTTGTCGACGATCACGGCAGCAGTGTCCTGTTACCACTGACCAGTTCAATGCGCGACGCCCAGGGTAACTTCATCGGCGCGTTGTCGATGGATATGGCTCTCGACTTCGTGGTCCGCAATCTGCTGCGCGGCGACGACGCAGATGACGCAAGTCATCGATTGGCATTGCTTGACGCGCAAGGCCGAGTCCTCGCAGCGAAGCACTCGCCCAAGGTTGATGAAGACAACGATGGCGAAGTCATATTGAAGCCGTTTGGTGATGACGCCATCCGTGCTGCTTTTGCTGCCAATGATGTCGGTGCAGTGCCTACCCGCGCTTTCGGTGGTCCTGAAATCGTTGCATTTGACCGTATCCATCCAATGGGTTGGATTCTGGTGCTGGTCAGTCCTGATCCTGACGCGCAATGAAGATGGCAGCCAAGCGAAGCCCGGCACGCTGTCTTTGAGTAGCGGGTGCATTGCCAGCGCGCGCACGATAAGCCCATAATGCGGGCCGCTGTGCTGGCTGCAAGTCGCACGGCGGTCGCCTAGTCGGGGCGTAGCGCAGTCTGGTAGCGCACTAGCATGGGGTGCTAGGGGTCGAGAGTTCGAATCTCTCCGTCCCGACCAACAGCAAGGTAAAGCCATTCAAGGTCGTGCGCGCCTTCGCCGATCTTTTCAAAGGGCAAAGCACGCGGCGCAATACCCTTCGAATATTGCGCTTGAACGTCTCACCCCCGACTCGCCCGTCGATGCATAAACGCCAAGCGTTCCAGCAACTGCACATCCTGTTCGTTCTTGATCAGCGCACCATACAGCGGTGGAATGGCCTTGGCCGGATCGTGTTCGAGTAAAGCCGCCGGGCTGATATTGTCGGCCAGCAGAAGTTTCAGCCAATCGATCAATTCCGACGTGCTGGGCTTTTTCTTCAAGCCCGGCACCTCGCGCACATCAAAAAAGATCTCCATCGCGCGCGTCGCCAGCGATCCGGCTATGCCGGGGAAATGCACGTCGACGATGCGCTTTAGCGTGTCCTTGTCTGGAAAGGCGATGTAGTGGAAAAAACACCGTCGCAAGAACGCATCGGGTAAGTCTTTTTCGTTGTTGGAGGTGATGACGATGATCGGCCGTTGCGCGGCGCGCACGGTTTCGCCGGTCTCGTACACCGTGAACTCCATGCGGTCGAGTTCGCGCAATAAATCGTTGGGGAACTCGATATCGGCCTTGTCGATTTCGTCGATCAGCAAGACTGCACGCTGCTCGCTCGCAAACGCATGCCAGAGCGTGCCGCGACGAATGTAGTGGTTGATGTCGGCCACGCGCGGATCGCCCAGTTGCGAATCGCGTAAACGGCTCACTGCGTCGTATTCGTACAGGCCTTGCTGCGCCTTGGTGGTCGATTTGATATGCCAGGTCAGCAATGGCGCATCCAACGCCAGCGCCAGTTCTTCAGCCAGCATGGTCTTGCCAGTGCCCGGCTCACCTTTAATCAGCAATGGACGTTGCAGCGTAATCGCCGCATTTACCGCCAACATCAAGTCAGGCGTAGCAACGTAGTTCTCAGTTCCAGTAAAGCGCATGTTCATTGTTTCTCCTCGTGTATTGCGGGCGATTATCGCAAACTTATTTTGCACGGCGGCGGAGCAGGGAATTCGTAACGCATTGCGTTACGCCTGTGGAGCGGGTCGGCTGTGCAAAGCCGACACTACACACCAGCACCAACTGGCGATTTTCGACTCAGCGGCTTGCGCTATGCCGGATGCGTTCGAGCCATGTGTCACTATTCAGGGCAAGCCCTACCGACGCAGAAAGATGCGCACTGTAGCGCACCGCAGCACAACGGCCAATCCGCCCATCGTCGA
>JANNWF010000176.1:0-7049 GCA_031408455.1 Pseudoxanthomonas sp.
GTCGGGATAGTTGGGCACGCCTTCAAACATCAAGGTGGTGGCGCCGTTGCACAGCGGGCCATACAGCACATAGCTGTGACCGGTGACCCAGCCGACATCGGCGGTGCACCAGAACACATCATTCTCTTTGAGATCAAACACGCACTCGTGGGTATAGCTGACATACACCAGGTAGCCGCCGGTGCTGTGCAACACGCCCTTCGGCTTGCCGGTGGAACCTGAGGTGTAGAGGATGAACAGCGGGTCTTCGGCATTCATGCGCGCCGGCTCGCAAGTCTCGCTTTGCCCATCGATCAAGACGTCGAACCAACGATCACGCGGCGCTTGCATGGGCACCGTGCGCCCACTGTGGCGAACCACGATCACGGTCTCGACGCAGGCGGTGTTGTCGTGAGCTAACGCGTCATCGACATTGCGCTTCAAGGGGATGTGCTTGCCGCCACGTAGGCCCTCGTCGGCGGTAATGACGAGCTTGCTGCCGCAGTCGGCGATGCGGCCCGCCAATGCCTCGGGCGAGAAGCCAGCAAACACCACCGAGTGGATCGCGCCGATGCGCGCGCAGGCCAGCATGGCCACCGCGACCTCGGGAATCATCGGCAAATAAATGGTGACTCGATCGCCTTTGGTGACGCCCAGATTGCGCAAGGCATTGGCGAAGCGGCAAACGTCCCGATGTAGCTCGGTGTAGCTGATGCGGCGACTGTGGCCTGGCGCATCGCCCTCAAAAATGATCGCGGTCTTGTCGCCGCGCTGCGGCAAATGGCGGTCTAGACAATTGACGCTAAGGTTCAGTTCGCCATCGGCGTACCAGCGGATGCGAAAGTCAGCCAGATCGAACGACACGTCCTTGATGACGGTCGGTGCGCGCATCCATTCCAGCCGCTCGGCGATGCGGCCCCAGAAAGCCTCAGGCGTCGCGACGGATTCCGCGTACATACGACTGTAGTCGGCGGGCTGAATCGCGGCAGCAGCCACAAATGCTGGCGACGCGGGGTGGATTAGGTTGACTGACATGTTCACTCTCACCCGGACGAGTCGGTTTCACGTCAGTCTAGCTTGCTCGATCAAGTTGCCACTGAGCAGGTAGGGCGCAATAACCGAAGGGCATGCGCCGCATCTTGGCGATAGAAGGCCGGAAAGCAGCCGAGCAAGCTCGCGCGCTGCGCGTACGCCTTCCCTTCGCTCGGTCCACTTGACCAGACCTAGCACCCGCCTCGCTCTGGTAGAGCCGAGCTTGCTCGGCTGCTTTCCCCAGATGTGGCGGTTTGGCTTGATGGGGCAGCGGAGCAAGCTCCGCTCTACAAGAGCTTGCGCGCGCGCCGGATTTGTTGAGTGAACCGAGCGAAGGGAAGGCTTACGCGCAGCGCGAACTTGCTCTGCTGAGCCACCCATTGGCTGCCGGTGCAATACCTTGCGGTGATTGCACTCTACGGTTCTGAACCTGCCGCCAGCCGACGCCCTTGTTGGCATCGGCTGGCGTCGCAGCTAGTTGCAAACGCTCTGATAAATGCAAGCCACCCATTCCGGATGATCGATGAACGGATTGCGGTTGCCCTGATAGGTCTGAATCAGCTCGTTGCGCAGCAGTTCGGCGGCATCGACGGGATCCTGCTGATGCCATTGGATCAAGGTCGACAACTTGCCCATGTAGGCGACCGAGGCATTGCTGCCGGTGGTCGCCACCAGCGACAGAGTATCGGTCAGCCGCAGGTCTGGCTCGGCCGCTCCACTGACGCTGTGGGTGCCGCCTTCAAAGCGCAGGTCCATGTAGAACATGGCACGAGCGACGTTGCCTTTGAACTTGTGCCAGACCTGGAACACGCTGCTGTTGCCCCAGTTCGAATTGCCCGGATAGACGCCGGTGCCGCCGCCTTGGCCGTTGTAGGCCGCAGTCGGAAACTCGGTGCAGCCGCTGGGGCAGTTGTCGTAGGGCTTGTTGCCGCGCGAACTGTTGTAGCTGATGTCCGAGGCCATCAGCATGTGCACGTCGGTGTAGGCGTAGTTGGTCGGACCATCGGACGGAAAGCCCAAGGAGTTCGGCCAGGTGTGCTCGCGGTTGTAGAAATCGTTGCCACCCGCCGACTTGGCGTAGCTGGCGTTCTTGTAGATCTCCAGAACGCGCCCGCTGTTGAGCGGATCCTGCTCAGCCAAATTCAGCACGTCCCAGGTATCGGTGGTGCTGGCGGTGTAGGGAATCTTGGTCGAGTCATCGATGATCGGATGCAGCGAGCTACGCAAGGCCGCCGCACTGCTGGTGACGACGCCGGCGTAGTAACCCGTCTGTGCTCCGGTCGTCGTGAAGCTCACCGACGCGTTGGCGGCCATCGGCGTGATGGTGCCGTCTTGATCACGCACGTTGGCGCCGATGATGGACAGCGTGCAAGTTTCCAGAGCACCAAAATCGGTGTTTGGATCCAAGCTGAAGGTGGTCGGTCCACCGCTGACAACAAACGGATGCACGCCCGTACTGCCGCATGACAAGCTGCCCCAGCCGCTGACCAGGGTCACTGCTTCGCTGAAGGTCAGACTCAGGTTGGCACTGGCCGCGACATTGCTGGCCCCGTTGCTGGGCGATGACGAGCTCAAGGTCGGCGCGGCATCGGTGGTGCCGATGCTGAAGCTGCCACGCAGGGTCAGCCCGGTGAACGAGGTGTAGGCACGCACCATCACGTGATAGGTGCCGACTTGCGGTACTGCAATCGTGCAGGTCTCGTTGTTGCCGCTCAAGTACGGCCGGCAGGTGTAGGTGGTGGTCGTGGGCACCGCACCAAAGCGCACATACAAGTCAGCATCGCCGGTTCCACCGCTGGTTTGGATCACCAGATTGCTGGCGCCACTCGGCACATTGATCGTGTAGTTGACCGCGTTATTGGTGGTCGCGGCGAGATTGGCGACTGGCACGTTGTTGGTCAGCACGTTGCTGGTACCGCCGCCACCGCCGGTCAGTGTCTGCCCGGCATTGCAGGCACCGAACGAACTGGTCGCGGCAGCCGCCCATGTGAACTGGCTGTAGCTGGTGCCCGTACCGGTCAAACGCAGCGACTGCCCGCTGGCAGTGGACTCGGTTTCAGACTGCGAGATCGCGGTGCTGGTCAATCCGCTGGCCGGGCCATTGGTCGCCGCGAAGGTGCCTTCGTAACTCAAGAACTGCACGACTTGATTACTGGCGTTGACCAGCGCAAAGCCATCGGGTGCGCCGTTCTGCATGCCCGTTGTGCCGACGGTGACCACCGCAGTGCCGTGTCCACCGCATTGATCGGCCATGGTGCCGGACAAGGCCAGCGTCGCGTAGGACGCGCCGCCGCTACCGTTGTAGAGCACCACCGACCAGCCAGCCAAGCTGGTGCCGGCCGGCGCGATCACTTCGATTTTCTCGTTAGTGTCGGTGCCCGCGTTGTCGTAATGAAATTCGTTGATAAACACATCGGCGCTCGCCGATCCAACACCGAGCAGGCTTACGCCGCCCAGGCAAACGCCCAGCCAATTGCGAAACTTCATGATTTCTGAGATTCCTGATTGCCGCATCGGGCGTGCACATGCCGCGCAATGCTTTCGACAGTGGAAGCCAGACTTCAGTCCGCTGCTGGAGTTGCCCGATTCTCTCCTGAAAAACCCGCATGATTCGCAGGCTTTGCGGAGCCACACGCTCGCCCCACGCTCGCAAGCGAGCGTCGAACGTGTGATCGACGGCAACACCGGTGCTGGGCGATCCTCGCCGTTCGAACGGGTCAGGCTTTTGCTTAGGCGTCACCGTGACCCCCTCCAAGGGCGCATCGGCGAAGCGGCGGAAGTGTGAACCCGAACTGAGCAGCTGTCGACTACATTTGTGTGACAGGGGGCACATTTGGCCGCTGAGGGTTGCTCGTTCGTCGAGCGGAGCTTGCTCCGCTTGGGTTCCCGAACACGATCAGTGTAAGCAGCCAAGCAAGCTCGTCTCTACCAAATCAAAGCAGCAGGGCTCGCTTGCTTTTGTAGAGCGGAGCTTGCTCCGCTGCTGTTACAGAAGGCTTGTGGTGAAAGCAGCCGAGCAAGCTCGGCTCTACCAAATCAAAAAAAGCCGAGCAAGTTCGGCTCTACCAAATCAGTTGAAAGGAGCGCGAACGCTCTCGTAGAGCGGTCCTTCCTCCGCTGCCGACCTAGAACACTTCGGCGTAAGGATCGTGATCGCCGCTGGCACCTTCGGCCAAGCGAATCTTCAGCGCCAAGCCGTCGCGCGAGTCGGCTTTTTTCAACACTTCTTCCAACTCGCATTTGCCGTCTTTATAGAGTCGGAACAGCGCTTGGTCGAAGGTCTGCATGCCATCTTCCAGCGACTTGTCCATCGCCTCCTTGATCTCGTGGGTCTGCCCACGGCGCATCAAGTCGCGAATCATCGGGGTGTTGATCAACACCTCGGTGGCGGGGATGCGTTTGCCGTCTTTGGAGATCACCAAGCGTTGGCTAATGACCGCTTTTAGATTCAGCGACAAGTTCATCAAAATGTTCTTGTGCGCCGATTCTGGGAAGAAGTTGAGGATGCGCTCCAGCGTTTGGTCAGCATTGTTGGAGTGCAGCGTGGCCAAACACAGGTGGCCGGTTTCGGCAAAAGCAACCGCCGCTTCCATGGTCGCTTGATCGAGAATTTCGCCGATCAAAATGACGTCGGGAGCCTCGCGCATCGCATTCTTTAGCGCGGTGTGAAAGCCGTGCGTATCCAAGCCGACTTCACGCTGATTGACGATGGATTTTTTGTGCCGATGCAAGAACTCGATCGGATCCTCAATCGTCAGAATGTGGCCATTCTGGGTGCTGTTGCGATGGTCGATCATCGAGGCAAGCGTCGTGGACTTGCCCGAGCCGGTAGAACCCACCACCAAGACCAGACCACGCGGCTCGGTGATGATCGCCTTCAACACCTCCGGCAGCTTCAACTCATCGATGCTGGGAATTTCGCTCTTGATCGCGCGGATCACCATGCCCACTTCGCCGCGCTGCTTGAACACGTTGACGCGAAAGCGGCCAGCGTCTTTCACCGCGATGGCCATGTTGAGCTCAAGCTCACGCTCGAACGCCGGCACCTGGCCCTCGTCCATCAACGAGTAAGCAATGCGCTTGACCATACCCGCAGGCAAGCCTGTATTGCCGAGCGGATAAAGCTTACCCTCGACCTTGATGTTCACCGGCGCGCCGGTGGTCAGAAACATGTCCGAGGCACTCTTCTCGGTCATGAGTTTCAGGAAGTAACCAATATCCATGTGCCGGAATCCCCTATTCCTGTTGGCGTCGGCGCAGTTTGCGAGCTGGTGCTCGTGACTGCGGCCATTGCATGCGCTGGCGTGGCTTTCCACAATACGCTGCCGAACCGCTGGCATCGATCAGGTCGAATGATATGACACGCTGCGAAAGAATAGGCCACGCTTCCATCCGAATCATCGGTGCTGTGCTTTTGACCGCCTTGATCAGCAGCTGCGCATCGACGCCCCCACCGATGGCCGAGCTGGATGCAGCGGACGCCGCATTGCGGCAAGCACGCGAGTTGGGCGCTGAAGCGCACGCGCCGGTCGAGCTGGGCTTTGCGATTGACAAGCGTGCCGAAGCCGACACGGCTGTCGCCGAGCGCAAGTTTGCGCGCGCCCAAGTGCTGGCCAATCAAGCCGCCGCCGACGCCGCACTCGCCGCAGCCAAAAGTCGCGCCGCCAGCGCGCGAGCCGAAGTCCAGCGCAAGTCCAGCGAGAACTCCAAATTGCGGCAAGAGTTGTTGGGCGACGGAGCCGCACAATGAAACGACTATACGTACTGGCCTTCAGCGCCGCCCTGCTCGCAGGCTGCGCCACCACGCCCAAGCGTGATTTGCAGCTCGAGCGCTTGCAGGCATCGCTCGACACGCTTGAGTCGGACCCGGCGATGGGCGAATTCGCCGGCGGTGAGCGGGCCGAAGCCAAGCAGGCGCTGGCACGGTTAGCAGTCAGCCGCGGTGATGCGCGGGTCAACGAACTGTATTTGGCCGAGCGTCGCGTCGAGATTGCGCGCACCGTGGCGCAAGCCGAATTGGCCGGCAAACAGTCCGACCAGCTGGATCGCGAGCATGATCGAATCTTGCTCGAAGCCACTCGCCGCGACGCTGAAAGCGCGCGACTTGAGGGCGAGAAACTGCGCCTGCAAAGCCTCGCCCGCGCGGAGGAAGCGCAGCGCGCGAATACCGATGCCGAAGAAGCACGCCTTGAAAGCGCGCTGTCCTCGGCCGAAGCCGACCAAGCCCGCCGCTTGGCCGCCGCTCAATCCACCGAAGCCGCCCTCGCCCGCCGCGAAGCTGTGCTCGCCGGCGAAGCCGCCGATAGCCTGCGCATGCAGCTGGAAACCATGACCTCGCAGCGCGACGCGCGCGGCGAAGTGATGACCTTGTCGGGTGACGCCTTTGCCAGCGGCTCAGCCAGCCTGCGCCCCGAGGCCCGCGCCAACCTCGGCCGTGTCGTCGAGTTTGTCGGTAAGGCCGGCACCGCGCGAGTACAGATCGAGGGCTACACCGATGATCGTGGCGGCGACAACCTCAATCAATCACTATCGCAACAACGCGCCGAAGCCGTACGCGCCGCCCTGATCGAAGAAGGCATCGCGGCCTCGCGCCTGACGGCCATGGGGATGGGGAAAAATCGGCCGGTGGCCGACAACGCGACTGCTGAGGGGCGCGCGCGTAACCGGAGGGTGGAGATTTTGATTGTTGGGGGGTAGGTTTTTAGGCTTCACTCGCGTGAATTTTCTTTGAGGCGGGGTTTCGTCTGCCTCAGCGGCAGCCGAGTCACTTTTCTTTGTTTCGCCAAAGAAAAGTAACCAAAAGAAAGGCGACCCCGATGTGGCGCTCGCGATGAAGCCGCGAGTTCGCGGCACTTGGGAGGGGTTTTTGACAGTACATCCATGTACTGGCAAAAACGCACGCGCATCCATGCGCGCACCCCTGACGGGCCTGACCCCCCAACCGCCGCGAACTCGCAGCTTCATCGCGAGCGCCACATCGGGGTCGCCTTTCTTTTGGTTACTTTTCTTTGGCGAAACAAAGAAAAGTGACTCGGCTG
>JANNWF010000177.1:0-1814 GCA_031408455.1 Pseudoxanthomonas sp.
CGCGACTGCTGGCTGAAGTCCAGGCGCTGGCGGCCGAGCGCGGCCTGCGCCGGTTGCAGGGGGATGCCGACAGCATCGAACGCACCTCAGCCTATGTGGCTTGGCGGGGGCTGCTGGGGGATCTGCTCGGCATCGATGAAACCGTGGTCGGTCAGACCCTGCCGGTGGCGGTGCTGGCGCGACTGGCACCGGTCACGGACTTGCAGGCGCGAGTGCCCTTGCTCAATGACATCCTGCCGCTAGGCCTGGATGACAGCGAGTTCACCCGGGAACTCGAGGGCGAGGCGCGTGCGGCTGCGCTGCGTGCCTTGTTGCTGGAATTGCTGGCCGGGCAAACGCCACTGCTGATCGTGATCGATGATGCCCAGTGGCTAGACTCGGCCTCCTGGGCGCTGCTGATGGCGGTGGTGCGCGGGGTCGCACCGCTGTTGCTGGTTTGTGCGACCCGCCCGGTGCCGGAGGCCGAACAGGGGGCTGAGCTGCGCGAACTGCTGCGACGCGAGCAGAGCACCGTACTGCGGCTGGAAGGCCTTGGCACTGAGGATGTGGCGGCTTTGATCCGCGAACGGCTCGGCGTCGAGGAAGTCTCGGTGCAACTGATCCGCTTTGTTTCCGAACGCACCCAGGGCAATGCCTTTTTTATCGAACAGCTGGTGCTGGCCCTGCGCGATGCGCGCCTGATCGAGATTAGCGAGGGCCAGTGCCAAATCCGCGCGGGTGTGGATCTGGCGACCCACGCCAATTTGCCGGACACGGTCGAAGGCGTGATCACCCAGCGCATCGACCATCTCGACCCCACCGAGCAACTCTCACTCAAAGTGGCGAGCGTGGTCGGCCGGGCTTTTGGTCTCAGTGTGATCAACGCGATCTTTCCAATCGAACATCTGCGTGGTCAGCTGCAACCGCATCTGGATACGCTTGCGCGCCAGGGTCTGACCCGGCGGGAACATGCCGAAAGTGATCCCAGTTATCTGTTCCGGCAGATTCTGACCCAGGAAGTCGCTTACAACTTGATGCTGTTTTCGCAGCGCCGCGAGCTGCATTTGGCCGTGGCGGACTGGTATGAGTCGAATTTCAGCGACCGCGCACCGTTCTACGCCCTGCTCGCGCACCATCTGGTGCAGGCCGGGACCATCGAACGTGCCGTCCGCTATCTGATTCTTGCTGGGGACCAGGCGCTCGCTAAACATGCCTGTGCCGAAGCGGTGCGGCTATTCGGCGAAGCGATCCGCCTCGACACGAGCCGGCCGGAAGGAGCCGATGCCCAACGCCGCGCCCACTGTCACTTGCAGCTAGGCCATGCCAGTTATCTGCTCGGACGACTCGGCGAAGGCATCGTTGAGTTGCGTCGAGGACTCGCGGCCGGCGGCGCGCCGCTGCCAAGCAGCCGCGTCGGCAAAGCCTGGGCAGTGCTCAAGGCGCTGGGTGTACACCTGTGGCACCGACGTTTTCCAGTGCGTTTGCAGCTAGCACCAAAGGAACACGGCCCGATCAGCGAGACTGCCCACGCCTATCGTGATCTGGGCCGTTGCCACTACACCCGCAGCGAGATCGTCGATTTGTTGTTGTGTGGTTTGCGCGGACTAAACTGCGCCGAAGCGCTGGGACCCTCGCCTGAGCTGGCGGAGGCGCTTGCGACAATGAGCGTGATCGCCAGCGCCGCCGGGCGCAGACAGGCCGGTGCCGCCTATGCGGCGCGCGCCGATGCCTTGCTGCCCTTGGTCAACGACGCCGCACGCCGGGCCAACCTGCTGTTTGCCATTGCCGTGTTCCGCAGTATCCGCTGCGAATGGGAAGCGGCAATCGCCCTGCAG
>JANNWF010000178.1:0-3949 GCA_031408455.1 Pseudoxanthomonas sp.
GAGTTTATGCGACATGATCTAGACTCCATTTTATTTTGTAGTGGCCAGTATTATGGCGGTTTGTGCGAATTCTGGACAGTCCCCATGACAGGGTCCGGGGTGCCGCTATTGATTATCCCCCTCCATTTCCGTATGCAGCAGACCGGTGCCCACCCGCGCGAACCTTCGAACCAGGCTGTAAGCGCGTCGCAGTGATTCAGTCAGGTCGCGTTCCAGCGCCGTCGGCAGTACACGCTGGGGAACGTCGGATGAAGGTGTCTCGATCTGCAATTCGACGGCGGCGCGCTCAAGGCTGCGTACCTGCGGTTTGGTTTCCAATACGGCGCGGGCCAACGCCTGGTCCGAATCAGCCACCGCGCGCACTGCCCGGTGCAGCTCCTGGCTGACTGCGTCGGCGAGAGTGCGCAGTTGTTCGCGCGCTGGTGACGTGATAACTGTGCCGCGTTCGGTGTGACGCTGGTACAGCGGGATCATTTCTTTGTCGACCAGATCACTGATAGATTCAAGATAGTCGGCTGCTTCAACCAAATCGACGGCCGTGAGGCAGATGTCGCGCGGCAGTTCCGGTTGCAGCAGCTGTTCGACGAAACGCACGATGGCAGCGTGGTGCTGGTTGATCAGCAGTTCGCTCGCATGCAGTGCATCGAGTGCGGCGGGTTGGCCATCGAGGATGGCCGGGATCGTCTCCTCAAGTTGAGCGGCGACCCGTTCACCCAGGTGCTGTACTTCTCTGCGCACAGCATCGACGGCCATTGGCGGAACCTCGAACAGCACGGTGTTCAATGCGGGTGCCAAATTGTCCGCCTCTTGTGGTGCCGGCTCATCACCGAAGATGCGCACGATCAGCGCCGCCAGCAGGTTGGTGAAGGGCAACAGGAGCAGCACCGTACTCAGGTTCACGATCAGGTGCACGTTGGCGACCTGGCGTGGCACCTCATAGGCCAGTTGCTCGGCCAGCGCCAATCCCTCGGCACTGGGTGAGATTGCGCGCGTGATCGCCTCAAGCAGGCCGGTCAGTGGCAGCCAGATCAGCACCAGCAGCATCTTGAACGTCACCTGCCCAACCGCGGCGTGCAATGCCGAGCGGGGCTGGCCGATGGCGGCCAGCAGCGCGGTCAGCGTGGTGCCGATATTGGCGCCAAACACCAGCGCGATGCCGGCCTCCAGCGGAATCAAGCCCTGCGAGGCCAGCGCGATGATCACACCGAGTGTGGCGGTCGACGAATTCACGACCGCGGTGAATGCGGCGCCCATCAGGATGCCGAGCAGTGGATTGGTCATCGATGCCATCAGTTCCAGGAACGGCTGGTAAGTGCGCAGCGGCCGCATGAAATCCGACATCAATCCGAGGCCAATGAACAGGATGCCCAGGCCCATGATCACGGTGCCCACCAGGCTGGCGATGCGCCTTGACTTCCACAGCGAGAGTCCGAAGCCGGCAGCGGTCAGCACATAGGACAGGTTGCTGATATCAAACGCGATGATTTGTGTGGTGACGGCGGAGCCAATGGCGGCCCCCATGATGACAGCAAGGGACTGCGCGAGTGTAAGCACACCGGCTGACACGAAGCCGATGGCAATCAGGGTCGTCACGGACGAGGACTGCACGATAGAGGTAATTGCCACGCCGGTCAGCAATGCACTCAGGCGATTACGGGCTAGCCTGGCCATGATGGTCTTCAGCCGCGAGCCCGCCATCGCCCGCATCGCGTTTGACATCATTGTCATGCCGTGCAGGAACAGCGCCAGCCCGCCAACCAGGCCGATCAGCATGGGAGCAAGTGACAGGGATTCGTAGTCCATCAGATTGATGCCGGTCCATAGAGCGCAATCATATGGAAGTGTTACCCGCCGTCGAACGGGGTGCGGAGGAACTGCGTTTGAGTCGAATCACCAGTTTCTCGGCCTCCACCACGAAGAAGAATATCAACCCTCCGCACAGCAACCATGGCCACACGTAGAGCGGCACCGACTCGGTTTCGAAAATGAGCTGAAACGGTGACAGGTAGGTGAACATCAGTTGCAACACCACTACCGCGCCGATCCCCAGCGGCAGATACTTGTTTTCGAGGTGAGCCCTGATCGACACCGAGCTGTCGATCAGGTAGCGACTGTTGAGCAGATAGAAACACTGCCCGATGGTGATGGCGTTGACGGCAACCGTGCGTGCCAGCGCATCGGAGGCATCCTGTCCCTTCATCCAGAAAAACGCCCACAGCGTGTAGGCCAGCAGCGCCAGACCGACGAAAACTACACGCCAGACGCCAAAACCGGTAAGCAGGGGGCGGTCTACTGCGCGCGGCATACGCTTCATCACGTCCATCTCGTGCGGCTCGAAGGCGCACACCAGGCCTAGCGCCACCGAGGTGATCATATTGACCCACAGAATCTGCGGGGTCGTGATAGGCATGGTGAAGCCGATGAAGATCGCGACCATGATAACGAGGCCCTGCGCCACGTTGGTTGGCAGGAGGAACAGGATCGCCTTTTCGATGTTGTTGTAGACCGTGCGCCCTTCCTTGACGGCGGCGCTGATCGACGCGAAGTTGTCATCGGCCAGCACCATTTCAGCGGCCTCCTTGGTGACCTCGGTGCCCTTGATGCCCATCGCCACGCCGATGTCGGCTTTCTTCAGTGCCGGGGCGTCGTTGACGCCGTCGCCGGTCATGGCGACGATCTGGCCATTGGCCTGGATCGCCTCCACCAGCCGCAGCTTGTGCTCGGGGCTGGAGCGGGCGAACACATCCACAGTCTTGACCCGCTCGCGCAGTTCGCCAGGGTCGAGCTTCTCGACCTCCACGCCCTCCATCGCGGTCTTGCCGTCGCCGATACCAAGCATTTTTGCAATCGCCGCTGCGGTGATCTTGTGGTCGCCAGTGATCATGGTCACGCGGATGCCGCCGTCGTGGCATTCCTTGACCGCCTCGATCGCCTCCTTGCGCGGCGGATCGAGCAGGCCG
This sequence comes from Pseudoxanthomonas sp., assembly GCA_031408455.1. Taxonomy (GTDB): domain Bacteria; phylum Pseudomonadota; class Gammaproteobacteria; order Xanthomonadales; family Xanthomonadaceae; genus JANNWF01. The sequence continues at coordinate 2,961 of JANNWF010000178.1, forward strand.
ACCAGGCCCAGCAGCACCAGTTTGCGCGGCAGATCGGCCGCCGCGAGGTTGCCGATGTTCAGCCCGGTTGGGTTCTCGATCCAGGCAATTCCCAGCACCCGCTCGCCCTGTCCGGCCAACGTGTCCGACGCCTTGTCGAAGTACGCGCGATCTAGCGGCGAGATCTCGCCATTTTGTAACTGCTGGTGGCTGCAATGTTCGAGGATCACTTCCGGTGCGCCCTTCACCAGAAGCATCTGCTTGCCGGTGGCGTCCTCATTGAGCGTGGCCATGAAGCGATGCTCGGACTCGAACGGAATCGAGTCGATGCGCTGGTAGGCGGCCTGCTCGGTGGCGCGGTCCATGCCGAGCTTGTTGGCGAATGGGTAGAGCGCGCCCTCGGTAGGGTCGCCCTCGACTTTCCACCCGCCTTCTGCCTGGCGGATCTCGGCGTCATTGCACAGCATCGAGACGCGGCCGACCAGCTGCAGCACAGGGTCAAGGCCCGCTGGCTGACCTTCGCGGGTGACCTCGCCCTCGGGCGCGTAGCCATCGCCGCTGACCTTGTAACTGGCGTCGCTGGTGACGGCAGAGACCACCATCATCTCCATCAGCGTCAAGGTGCCAGTTTTGTCAGAGCAGATGCGCGATACCGACCCCAGCGTTTCCACCGCCGGCAGGCGGCGAATTATTGCGTTGCGCTGTGCCATGCGCTGCACTCCGATGGCCAGCGTGATGGTGATGATGGCCGGGAGTCCCTCGGGAATGACTGACACCGCGATGCCGATCACAGCCTGGGAGACGTCGACGAACTCCATACCCCTACCCCAGCGCGCAAACGCGAACACCAGCGCACCAATGACGGCGATCACGCCCGATATTTTGTAGCCGAAACTCTTGATCTGGCGCAGCAGCGGTGTCTCGAGTGTATTTACGCCGGCCAGCAACTCGTTGATGCGGCCGAGTTCAGTGTGGCTGCCGGTGGCCACCACCACACCGGTGGCGCGGCC
>JANNWF010000179.1:0-2000 GCA_031408455.1 Pseudoxanthomonas sp.
CAAGAATCGAGCTTGGCGCGGCGCATGGGTCAATACCAACTGCTGCGTCAGATCGGAGCCGGCGGCATGGGCGAGGTCTATCTCGCCGAACACCTGTTACTGCGCCGCCCATGTGCGATCAAGTTGATCCGCCCTCAGCCCTCTGCGCAGGACCAGTTGGCGCGATTCGAGCGCGAGGTGCGAGCCACGGCGACGCTATCGCATCCGAACACGGTGCAGATCTTCGACTACGGCCACGCTCAGGACGGCACCTTCTACTATGCGATGGAATACCTGCCCGGCCTCGCCCTCGACCGGCTAGTCGAGCTGCACGGTCCGCTACCACCTGCCCGCGCGGTGCACTTCCTGCGGCAATTGTGTGGCTCGCTGCACGAGGCGCACTCGATCGGATTGATTCATCGCGACATCAAGCCCGGCAATGTCATGGTGACCCGGCGCGGCGGCATCGACGACGTCGTCAAATTGCTCGACTTCGGCCTCGTCATCGACAACGCGGATCAGGGCAAAGACGCGCGACTCACCCAAGATGGCATGGTCACCGGCACGCCCGCCTTCGCATCGCCCGAGCAAGCGACCGGAAACCGCGAAATCGACGCGCGCAGCGATATCTATAGCTTGGGTTGCTTGGGCTGGTATCTGCTGGTCGGGCACCCGATGTTCGAAGGCCGCACCCCGATGGCCCTGCTCGCCGCCCACGTCTACGAAACACCACCCACCCCACGCAGTCTGCGACCCGAAATTCCACCTGCACTCGACGCCGCCATCATGCGTTGCCTAGCGAAGTCACGCGATGACCGCTACCCGAATGTGCGTGCGCTCGAACAAGCCTTGATCGCGGCGATCGATCCGTCAGGGTGGACAGAAGCTGATGCTGAAGCGTGGTGGGTTAAGGCCGCGATCGATTCACAAAAGCCAGCAATCGCGTGAAGCGAATCAACGGCGTGTGACGGTATTCGCGCATCCCTGACGGTGCCACTTTGCTGCTCCCCTTTTCCCGCACACGGGGGTCGCAGTAGCGGCTAGCGACTGAGGGTGCCAGCAGGGCGGATGAGGGGCGCTTTTCGAGGCGGCGTCTGCGGACCATGCACTGGCAGCTCTGAACTTGCCATCGGCGGCTACCGCACTGGTCCAGGGTGAGCGAGCCAAACGGCCTGATGTCAGACGGAGCGCCAAGCTGAACGCTTCGAACGCCTGCGTGGTCAACCGAACCGACGGACGTGCTTGGCCAGCCCATGTTGGCAGCCTGTCCGGCTCGTCAAAGAGACGCTCCGGGACGCATCCGCCAGCAGAGATTGCGGCGGATACCGGCTCATCGGTCCGGTTCATCGATCACCTGAGGAACATCCTATGAAAACGCATCGCCGCATTCTCACCGCCACCACCCTGGCACTTGCCATGTCCGTCGCCTTGCCGTCGCTAGCCGCAGAGCCGATGGTGGTCAGCAACGGCAAGCACAGCTATGTCTACTATCGCGACCACGAGATCTACTTCCAGCCCGAAAGAAAGGTCTACTACTGGCGCGAAGGCGGCGAGTGGAAGTCAGGGTCGGTGCTGCCAACAGCCAGTCGCAGCTATGTCACCAGCGGCGGCGTCACCATCGAACTGGAAAGCGAACGGCCCTATGAGCAGCACGAAGAGGTAGTAAGCCGCTACGCAACCATCGGGCCGGATGGCGCTACCACCACCGAAAAGACCGTGGCGACCAATGCCGACGGTTCGTCCACGACCACCACGACCACCACCAAGCAGGAATACGTCTACTACCGCGACCACGACATCTATTTCGCGCCCAGAGACAAGACCTACTACTGGCAGGTGAACGGCGAATGGCAGTCAGGCCCCGAATTGCCAGTGGCCTCGCGCTCCTACGTCACCAGCGGTGGCGTGACCATTCAACTGGACACCGATCGCCCCTACACACGCCACGATTATGTGGTGACCCACTACAAGAACAAGCCGTAAGCTGGCCGAGCGGACGCCCCCGCAGTGCCGGGGCGCGG
>JANNWF010000180.1:0-1550 GCA_031408455.1 Pseudoxanthomonas sp.
CGAACTGGGGGCGGTTGAGTTTGTTGCCAAACCGAAAATGGGCGTGGCCGATGGTTTGAAGCTCTTGGCGCACGACATCACTGACAAAGTTCGCATCGCATCCAAGGCCCATTTACGCCGTTTGCCTGCAGCGGCACCGACTGGCGGATCCGGCAATACTGAGCCAGGCGCACTGAGCACGCGCGCCGCGCCCGCAGTGGCAAACTTTGGTCACCTGTCCACCGAAAAAATCATCTTCCTGGGCGCATCCACCGGCGGCACGGAAGCGACCAAAGAAGTGCTGGTGAATCTGCCGCCGGACTGCCCCGACGCGACACTGATCGACATGACATCGGCCTTTTGCGTTCTGGCATTAATGGGTCCACGCGCTCGTGATGTACTGGCAGATGTCACTCGCGACGATGTGTCCAACGCGGCCTTTGCCTGTTCGTAGCGCTGCGGGCTAGCTGCAAGCCCGCCACTGACGAGCGTGGCATACCGCTTCTCGTCGGCGCGCGCCTGAACAAAGACCGCGCGCGCGGCGATCGCTGCGTTACGCTTGGCGGTCAAGGCGAGACGCAAATCGGTTTCGTCGATGCGCATGAGAGGCTGACCGGCCGTAACCTGCTGGCCGACATCAACGAACCGCTCGACGATCTTGCCGGGGACGCGAAAGCCCAAATTGCTCTGCACCCGTGCTGCGATCGTGCCGGTGAAGGCACGTTCTACGCCGGTTACGTTGGTTGCGTTTGCGACCCGCACCAGCAGTGGGGTGGTGCGGGGATCGGCGGCGGCTGATCCCGTCCGTTCCGCCTTCAAAAAGAACGCGACGGCCGCGATGCCGGCGGCCGTCAGCGCGAGCGCGCCGATGAAAAAAAGCAATTTGCGCCACATAACGGTCCAACCTCTCGCAATTAGCTGTTGTGCGACATCTATAAAGGAGATAGAGGTCAAGCGCAATCTATATTTTGAAGTCCAGGGGTTCCAGCTTGACCGGCGCCCGGTTCTCTATGCATTCCAGCCTCATGAGATAGCTTGCATTCGAACTCTATATCGGCTATAGAGTTCAATCACAAGCTAAGAAGGGGATTGCCAAGATGCGTGTAAGCCGCGCTCAGGCTGAGGAAAACCGTCAGAATGTGATTGATGTCGCGAGCCGCCTCTTCAGAGAGCACGGTTTCGACGGCATCGGACTCAAAGATCTGATGGAAGGCGCCGGGATGACGCACGGCGCTTTCTACAAGCAGTTCGAGTCGAAGGAGGACCTGGTCGCAGCGGCATCGGCGCGGGCCTTGGAGCGAGCCACGAGCCGATGGTCGGCGGCGGCTGCCGCGAACCCGAAGGATCCGCTAGGCGCGGTGATCGCGTTCTACCTATCCAAGGGACACCGAAAGGAAAAAATGGAGGGCTGCCCGCTCGTGGCGCTCGGCGCTGATGCGGCAAGGCAAAGCACTGACGTGAAGGCTTCGTTCGAAGCCGGGATCAGAGAGCATCTGAGCGTCCTCACCCGTCTAATCTCCAAAGCCGACTCGCAAGAGAAGCGGGACAGGGCCATGGCCATCCTCTCGACC
>JANNWF010000181.1:0-2198 GCA_031408455.1 Pseudoxanthomonas sp.
GGGGCGACGCGGTTCCTGCGAACAACACCGCCACCGACACCGATACCTCCGGACTGTTTGCGGACGGTTTCGAGTAGGTGCGCCGGCGAAACCGGTGAAGCGTAAAGGGTGCAAGTCCCTGACACCAAAGGAGTAGCGATCCATGAGTGTCCCCGAGTCATGCGTTGGTCATCGCGAGGTGAGCAGCGAAGCGGTGACAGGGGTGTCGGTAGGCCAGCCATTGAGCCGCGAAATAACCTTGATCCCGAGTGCTGACGCTTTCTATTCGGCGGAAGGCAATAGTCGTGGGTGCGCTATCGCGAGCACCTACGCGCTCGGCGTGGTCGCTAGACCCTGGCATGTCGATACGCGCTTTATCCGGGAACCGGGAGGTCTCCAGTCTGGCCATGCGCGAAGTCTGCGTGCGGCCCGCATCGGGAAGGTGAGGAACCGAAGCCGATGATGCACGGACCGGAGAAGTCAGACCTTGGCGTAGTAGCGATGAAGTCGGCGAACAAGCTCGGGACGAGTGCGGAGTCGATGGAGCGAAGGCTGGGGGCCAAGGGGAACGCGCGGGAGCGATCCACGTGCCGGACGCAGAGCCGGGAAAGCGTGCAGCGATCACTCCAACGCGTGCGGCAAAGAGCAAGGCAGGAAAAGCGGGGACGATTCACGTCCCTGCTGCATCATGTTACGCCGGCGCTGCTGGATGCAGCGTTCTCGTCGCTGAAGAAAAACGCAGCGGCGGGGATTGATGGCGTGATGTGGCGAGACTACGAGATCGATCGAGCATCGAATCTGCGCAGCCTGCATGACCGCCTGCATCGCGGCACGTATCGACCGAGAGCTTCGCGACGGCAGTACATCCCGAAAGCGGATGGACGGCTGCGCCCATTGGGCATCGCGGCGCTGGAAGACAAGATCGTGCAGTCGGCGCTGGTGAGCGTGCTGAACGCTGTGTACGAAGAAGACTTCGTTGGCTTCTCGTATGGGTTCCGACCGGGACGTGGTCAACACGATGCGCTGGATGCGCTCGCGGTCGGTGTGGATCGTGCGAAGGTGAACTGGGTGGTGGATGCCGATATCGAGCGGTTCTTCGATACGGTGGACCACGACTGGCTGTTGCGGTTCGTGGCGCATCGGATCGGTGACCCTCGGGTCATGAAACTGATCCGGCAATGGCTACGGGCCGGTGTCATGGATGACGGATCGATCAAAGAAACGTTGGAAGGCACGCCGCAAGGTGCGGTGATCTCACCGCTGCTGGCGAACATCTATCTGCACTATGCGTTTGACGTTTGGGCACAGCAGTGGCGGAAACGCCACGTGCAAGGCCGCATGATCGTGGTGCGCTACGCTGACGACATCGTGCTCGGCTTCTCGCATGAGCATGAAGCGAGACAGTTCGTGGCGGCGCTCAACAAGCGACTGGCCTCGTTTGCGCTGTCGCTACATCCGGCAAAGACCTGCATCCTCGAATTTGGTCGCCATGCGATCAAGAACCGCGCGATGCTGGGTCTAGGCAAGCCCCACACGTTCACCTTCCTCGGTTTTACGCACATCAGTGCCGTGGACCGCGTTGGGCGCTTCCAGCTGCAACGACACTCACGCCGAGATCGCCTGCGGGCGACGTTGGCGCGGATCAAGTTGCTGCTCAAGCGGCGCATGCACTGGCCGATCCCCGAACAGGGGCGCTGGCTGGCGCAGGTTGTGCGCGGATGGTTTGGCTATCACGCGGTGCCGACCAACTTCCGGGCGCTGGATGCGTTCCGGCACTGCGTCGTCGATCTCTGGCGACGCACTTTGAATCGACGCAGTCAGAAGGCCAACACCACCTGGACTCGCATGACTCACATCGCCGCTGCCTTCTTGCCTGCGCCACGCATCAGCCATCCATGGCCGAACGTGCGCTTTGCCGCCAATCACCCAAGGTGGGAGCCCGGTGCGTCAATCACGCTCGCCGGGATCTGTGCGGGGGGCGTGCCGTGAGGTGTGTCTCTACCGCTATCGCCCACGGGCGCAACCCGTTAGCGTGCCGGTCACCGACCCTTGGTGACCGGAAACGATCATGGCTGGCACACAACGCGAACTCACTTTCCGTTTTCTCGCCGAACCCACCGACGTCAACTTCGGCGGCAAGGTACACGGCGGCGCAGTGATGAAATGGATCGATCAGGCCGGCTACGCCTGTGCCGCAAGCTGGGCTGGCAGTTATTGCG
>JANNWF010000182.1:0-22167 GCA_031408455.1 Pseudoxanthomonas sp.
CGGCGACCGCCAGCAGAGCGACGAGCACGCCGAGCAGGTCATCACGCGGGCCAATGAGCCGACATAACCCGTCATACAAAAACCACCCGATCACCGGCAGCGCCAACGCCAGCAGCACGCCTTGGGTGGGCGACCACGCGGCGACGGCGGGATCGATCAGATAGACCTGCGGCGACAACAAGTACAACAAGGCGAACAGGGCGAATCCCGACAGCCACGTGGTGTAAGACTTCCACTTGGACCAGTGCAGCTCCTCCGGCAGTTGCGGCGGCGCCGGCAGGAATTTCTGCTTGAGATAGAAGCCGCCGCCGTGCACCGACCACGATTCACCGTGCAGACCCGTGCTGGGCTGTTTGGCGGGCTTTAAGCCGCGATCAAGCGCGACGAAATAAAACGATTCTCCGATCCACGCGATCGCTGCCACCACGTGTAACCAGCGCAGCAGCAGTCCGGCTGCCTCAAACCAATAATCAGCCATGCTCAACTGCCGCGATACGTCGAATAGCTAAACGGCGAAGCGAGCAGCGGCACGTGGTAGTGCGCGCTGGCATCGCTGACACCAAATCGCAGCGTCACCACGTCGATGAAGCGCGGCTGGGGAACCACCACTCCCAGCGCTGCAAAGTAGTCGCCAATCGCGAAATCCAATTCGTAGCTCGCAGTTAGGAATTGCTCGTCTTGCAGCAGCGGCGCTGCGCAACGACCATCGCCATTGGTGACGTGCTCGGCCAGCAGTTGACGGCCCTCCGCCACGCAGCGATAGAGACGAATGGCAACGCCCGCCGCGGGTTTGCCGTGTGCGGTGTCGAGGACATGGGTGGTGAGACGGCCCATTGCCCTAGCGCACGCCAGCGCGATCAAGATAGGCATCCAATGCGTCGATATCCGCTGCCTTTTGCGCGTTGGTCGCGAAGCTGGCGGTGAAGCTGTTACGGGCCAGCGTCGCGGCGTGGCTGGCGTTCAGATCAAGCGACGCAAAGGTCTCGGTAAAATTCTGATTGAGATAGCCGCCGAAGTAGGCTGGATCGTCTGAATTTACCGTCGCTACCAGACCTGCATCGAGCAACTCGCGCAGGTTGTGCTCGGCCAAAGATTTGAATACGCAAAGTTTGATATTGGACAAGGGACAGACGGTCAAAGGAATGCCTTGCTCCACCAAGCGCTTGACCAGCGCAGGATCTTTCAAGGCCTGCACTCCATGATCGATGCGCTCGGCATGCAATACGTCCAACGCACTCCAGATATAGGCAGGCGGGCCTTCCTCGCCTGCATGCGCGACCGCGCGCAAACCCTGTTTGCGAGCTTGCGCAAAGACGCGGGCGAACTTTTCGGGCGGGTGACCCAGTTCACTTGAATCCAGACCGACGCCGATGAACTTGCCCAGATGCGGTTGCGCTTCCTCGAAGGTAGCCAGCGCCTCATCTTCGGAGAGATGGCGCAGGAAGCACAGGATCAACTCCGAACGCACTCCCAGCTCAGCTTGGGCCTTGTCGCAGGCGCGGCGTAAGCCGTCGATGACGGTGGCAATAGCCACGCCGCGCGCCGTGTGGGTTTGGGGGTCGAAGAACAACTCGGCGTGGCGGATGTTGTCGGCTTTGGCACGCAAGAAATAGGCCCAAGCCATGTCGAAAAAATCGGCCTCAGTCAGCAAAACGCTGGCACCGGCGTAGTAGATGTCGAGGAAACTCTGCAGGTCGCTGAAGGCATAGGCCGCGCGCAGGGTTTCGACATCGGGATAGGCCAACGCCACACCGTTGCGCTTGGCCAAGGCGAAAATCAACTCCGGCTCAAGCGATCCTTCGATATGAATGTGTAGCTCGGCCTTGGGCAGGCCATGCAAAAAAGCGGGCAGATTGGCGGACGGATCGGCGGCAGACAGGCGCATCGGATTTCCCTCGCAAACAATGCGCGGAGTCTGCCTTAAGGTGGGGATTGTCGATAGGCGCTTTGTCTCCCCTCTCCCCTCTCCCCCGGGAGAGGGGCGGGGGTGAGGGTGCGGGCCTTGCCGAAAGTCGCTCGAATTGCCGAACCCTCACCCCAACCTCTCTCCCGAGGCGAGAGGGGCTTTGGCCCGAGGGGCCCAGCATTTTTGGCCCTGCGCTAGTATCCGCGCATGAATTCAGACACCACATTTCTACTCAACGGCGAAGCTGTTTGCTTGGCCGATTGCGACCCACGGGAGTCGCTGCTGCGATGGCTTAAACAGCGCCGCCTCACCGGCACCAAGGAAGGCTGTGCCGATGGGGATTGCGGCGCGTGCACGGTGGCGATGATTGCGACTGGCAGCGACGGTTTCTCTTACCTGCAAGCGGTGAACAGCTGCCTGTTGCCGATGGGTGTGTTGCCGGCGCGCGAAGTGATTACGGTCGAAGGATTGGCTGATTCAAGTGCAAGCGGGGGCGAGCAGTTGCATCCGGTGCAACAAGCGCTGGTCGACTGCGCCGGTTCGCAGTGCGGCTATTGCACGCCGGGGTTCGTAATGAGCCTGTTCGTCGGCCTGCACGAAGACGCGCTGGACGACCACGCCATTGCCGGCAATTTGTGTCGCTGCACGGGTTATGGGCCGATTCGACAAGCTGCTGCTTGGCTTGCCAAAGCGCGGCCAGAAGACCCGCGATTCACAGCCCTCAAGTCACAAGCGCGCGAGCCCTTGCCAGCGTCGCAGCTGCGCCACTTCTTCAGCCCCACCAGCATCGCCGACGCGCTGGCACTGAAAGCCCAGTACCCGGATTCTCTGTGGTTTGCTGGCGGCACCGATCTCGGCGTGAACTTGAGCCACGGTCAGCCGCTGGCGTCGGTGCTGATCGCACTGGACCGCATCGACGCGTTACGCGAGCTTGTAATCAGCGACAAGCACGTGCGCATTGGCGCCGGTGTGCCGCTGACCGAACTGGAATTCGCGCTGCACGGTGTGTTTCCTGCGCTGGATGAAATGCTGCCCTGGTTTGCTGGGCGACAGGTGCGCAACCGCGCCACGCTCGGCGGCAATCTTGGCAGTGCATCCCCGATTGGCGACCTGTTACCGGTGTTGCTGGCGTTGGACGCGATCATTCACCTGCGCGGCATCACGGGCGAGCGCGAGGTAGCGGCGGCGGATTTTTTCAATGACTACCGCAAGACTGCGCGCCGCGACAACGAAATGATCGTCGCTGTCACCCTGCCCCGTCGTAGAGACTTGTGGTCAACGTCCGTCAAAGTCGCCAAGCGGCAGACTGATGACATCAGTATCGTCGCGGTGGCGTTTGCTTTAGCGCGCGATACAGGGGGCCAAATAAGTCATGCGCGACTCGCGTTTGGCGGAGTTGCCGCCATTCCCAAGCGCGCGCTCGCAACCGAGGCATATCTGCTCGGTAAGCAACTTATTCCAGCCGTCATCCACGAGGCCGCTGACCGCTTGCGCGCCGAGTTCGAGCCGCTCAGCGATCACCGCGCCAGCAGCGATTATCGGCGCGCGCTGTGCGCCAATTTGTTCCTGCGTTTTGTGAATGAGGCACCTGCCAGCGAGCGGGCCGCATGCGCATGAAATCAGCCGAGTGGCGGCACGAGAGCGCAGTCGGACACGTCACTGGCCGGGCGATCTATACCGACGAACAACGCCCAAGCTTGGGAATGCTGAGCGTGTATCCGGTACAAGCGCCGCATGCGCATGCCCGCATTGTGTCCATCGATGTTAGCCAAGCACGCGCCATGCCTGGCGTGCATGCGGTGCTGACCGCTGGCGACGTCCCCGGCGAAAACGATACCGGCCCCATCCTGCACGACGAGCCCTTGATTCCAGCCGAATTCGTGAAGTTTTACGGGCAAGCGGTGGCATGGGTGGTGGCTGATGATGAAGCACTCGCGCAAGCCGCGGCCAAGCGCGTTACCGTCAGCTATGAGGCGTTGTCGGCGTTGACGACGATTGCCCAAGCCATCGAAGCACAAGCCTTCCATCTGCCGCCGGCGCGAGTGGCACGCGGTGATGCGCTGACGGCACTGGCAACCTCACCGCATCGCCTGCAAGGCGAATTGACAATCGGCGGCCAGGACCACTTCTATCTGGAAACTCAGGCCAGTTGGGTCGAGATCGATGGCGAGGGCACGGTCCATATCACCGCTTCGACCCAACATCCCACCGAGACCCAGATCATCGTCGCCCGTGTGCTGGGCCTACCCGCCAATCGGGTGGTTTGCCGCAGCCTGCGCATGGGCGGAGGATTCGGTGGCAAAGAAACTCAGGCCAATCCTTACGCGGCCATCGCCGCTGTTGCTGCGCACACGACCGGACGACCGGTGCGGATCAAGTTGACCCGCGCATTGGACATGCAGCTCACCGGCAAGCGCCACCCATTCCTGACCCGCTTCGATGTCGGTTTTGATGCCGCCGGCATATTGCTCGCGCTGAAGTTTGAATTGATCGCCGATGGTGGCTGGAGTTGTGATCTATCGCCACCAGTGTTGATGCGCGCGATGGTGCATGTCGACAACGCCTATTTTTGTCCCGACATTGAAGTCACCGGCCTGATTGCACGAACGAATCTGGCCTCCAACACGGCCTTTCGTGGCTTTGGTGGACCGCAGGGAATGCTGGTGGGCGAGGAGGTGCTGGATCGGGTGGCGCGTCACCTTGGATTGCCGGCGCACACGGTTCGCGAGCGCAATTTTTATGCGCCAAGCGCGCATGGGGAACTTGATCGCAACCAAACCCACTATGGCCAACCGGTGGTCGACAACCACCTGTCCGAGCTATGGCGACAGTTGCTGGCTGACAGTGATTTCCACGCTCGCAGCGAGCAGATCGCCGCCTTCAATGCGAGCAGCGCACACCGTAAGCGCGGGCTCGCAATCACCCCAGTGAAGTTCGGTATTTCATTCAACAAGACCGAGTACAACCAGGCTGGTGCTTTGGTCCACATCTACACCGACGGCAGCGTGCAGCTTAATCACGGCGGCACTGAGATGGGGCAAGGCTTGCACACCAAGATGCTGGCGGTGGCGAGCCGGGTATTGGGCGTGTCTGCCGCGCGCATTCGGATCATGCCGACCAGCACCGACAAGGTGCCCAATACTTCGGCCACTGCGGCTAGCAGCGGTTCTGATCTCAATGGGCAAGCGGTGAAAATTGCCTGCGAGACTTTGCTCGCAAGACTGGCTCCGGTGGCGGCCAATCTGCTCGGCGGCGATCCATCACACGTGAATTTTGAAGGCGACGAAGTATTTCTGAGCGAAACCGACGGTCGTTGTCTGCGCTTTGAAGAAGTGGTCGCCGCGGCCTACCGCGAGCGCATCAGCTTGTCTGCAACGGGCTACTACCGCACGCCGGGCTTGAGCTGGGATCCGCAAACCGGGCGCGGCCATCCGTTTTATTATTTCGCCTGCGGCGCGGCAGTCAGCGAAGTCGAGGTCTGCGGCTACACCGGCGTGCACACGCTGCGTCGTGTCGACCTGCTGCACGACGTCGGCGATTCGCTGGCTGAAGTGATTGATCGCGGGCAGATCGAGGGCGGATTTGTGCAAGGCTTGGGCTGGCTGACCTGCGAAGAGTTGCGCTGGAATGCGAGCGGCAAGCTACTCACCGATGCGCCTAGCACCTACAAAATCCCCACCGTGGGCGAAGTACCCGAAGATTTTCGTCTCGGCTTATTTCGCAGCGCACAGCCGCCGACGACGCGTGTGATTTTCAGCAGCAAGGCCGTTGGCGAACCGCCGTTGATGTTGGCGATCAGCGTGCGCGAAGCGATTCGCGAAGCAGTCGCCTCCTTCGCCGCGACCGCTGCTGCGAGCCCGCGCTGCGTCGAGCTGGGCTGCCCGTCCACACCCGAAGCAATCTTGACTGCAATCGAGCGGGTGCGCGCCGACCGTCAACGATGAGCGAGCGCCTATTCGCCAAACTACTCGAATGGCTGCCGCATCAGCCGGTGGTGCTGGCCAGCGTGCTCGACACCCGCGGTGCGACGCCGCGCAAGGGCGGCAGCCGCATGTTGATTGCGGATGGCCAGTGCTTTGGCAGTGTTGGCGGTGGCATGGCCGAGGCGCACGTGATTGCCGCAGCGCAGGTACTGCTTTCCAGCTATGGCAGCAGCAGCGAGGTCGAGATCGACCTGACCGGACGCGCGGGCGCGGCGGGCATCTGCGGCGGTCGCATGCGGATTGGCTTGCGGCGCTGGGTGGGAGCCGCCGATATCGAGCAAGCGGCGTCGCTTGCCAATGCGCTGCATGCGGGCAACGCGGTGACTCTCAGCGCCGACGCCATTGCCGGCGACGAGAGCCAAACCGTCGAGCCAGACGTGCGCTTGCTGATCATCGGTGCTGGCCATTGCGGGCTGGCCTTGCATGATCTCGCCCACTATCTGGAGTTCGATATGTGGGTATATGACGAGCGTCGCGCGGTGCTGGTTGACTTCGTCTATGCGACCAAGCTTGGCGGTGACGTCAGTCAACTGGAACTGGCACTCGACACTCAACGCCTTGTCTTCGCCGTATGCGTCAATCGCGACTTCCACTGCGATGTCGCCGCTTTGCGCGTGCTGTGTCAAAGGCTGCCGACCTTCATCGGCATGATGGGCAGCGGCAAACGGATCGCCGAGGTGATGGCCGCCTTGCCCGAGCACGCCACCGCGCTGGCGCAGTTGCGGGCTCCGGTCGGAATCGAAATTGACGCTCAGACGCCGCACGAGATCGCCATCAGCATCCTTGCGCAGCTGGTGGAACAGCGTCGCCAAATGGGCAGATAATCGGCTCATCCCATCGTCGAGAACGCGTGAAGACGAGTCAGCTGGATCGGCCTCGCCCTTCGCTCACACCGATGCCAACAGATTTACCGCCCGCTTGGCTTGGCACTCGGACGAGGTCGCGGCGGTTGCCTTCATCCATGCTTGGATTCGGGAGTTTTGTATGCCGACAAACGATAAGCCGGAACTGTCAGTGCTCGAATGGACACTGGAGCCAAAGCCCGGCGAAGCGCCGGCTGGGCCAGTGACCGGCAAGGCGAAGTTCAGCACCGATACGCGCAGCAAACAGGAGCGGCGGCAGAAGAAGGTCGAGGTGGGTAGCCTGCCAGCCGCGAAAGAACGCCGAGTAAAAAAGGATAGACGCCCGGTGGCGAAGGGCTGGGAGACGGGGAAGAATTTGTAACAGCGGTGTTCCCAAATCTGTCATTCCCGCGTAGGCGGGAATCCAGTCTGGCAGGTGGCCAAGAGTGATGACCGCTACCGCCAAACATCCCGCCGTTTACATTCTTGCCAGTCAACCCAACGGCACGCTGTACATCGGCGTCACGTCAGATCTCGTGCAGCGAACCTGGCAGCACCAGAGCGATCTCGTCGCAGGCTTCACCCGCAAATACTCGGTTCACACCTTGGTCTACTTCGAGCAGCTCGAATCTATGCAGAGCGCCATCCTGCGAGAGAAGCAGCTGAAGAAATGGAATCGCCTTTGGAAGCTGAGATTGATCGAAGAGGGCAATCCAGAATGGCGCGACCTGTGGACTGAGATTTTGTGGAGGGCGGCGAGCGCGATTTTCATCTGATTGTGCTGCGACGCATGGGGTTTCACTCCCAAGACTTCCCTCGCCAAGGTTTGGCTCTCGAACAGGTCTGGATTCCCGCCTGCGCGGGAATGACGGGTCTGGGGGTCTTCGGCAAAGGGTGCTGCGGCACGCTTGGAGCTGCGCAACGGCTCCTAGCCCCCAGGCAACCTCAAGTCATCCCGCGACAGTGGCGAGACCTCGCCATTGCTCATGCCTCGCGCAGCCGGTTGAATGTTCTCATCACTCAGCGCAGCACCACCTTCAAGCTTCCGCCACATCGCATCCAGCCCGGCATACGCATAGGGCAGCAGGGGCACATAGCGGCTGCCGAACGCGGGTAAGGCCAAGAATGCGTCGAAGTGTTGCGCCTGATGCACTCGCCAGTGCGACAACGGGTAGCTGCCTGCGCTACGCACCCACTGCACGTAAGCACCGCCGCTAAAGGCTTCCGGCACCAGTCCATCGTCAACGCCATGGATGACGAGTATGGGCAGGTCGGCTTGCGGCAAATGGGCGCGCGTGGCCTCGATGCCGGCGCGTACTTTCTGCGCTGCCGCATGCTCGTCTTGATACAAGTCGCGCAGGCACTGCAATTGCGCGAACGCGGATTGATTGGCATCGCCGCCGACAATCCTTACTCCACCGCTGGGAGCGATACCCGGGCCGTCACTCCACCACAGTGCGCGCTCGGGAAAGCTCGCGGCTCGGGACGCACCCGCCGCATCTACCGCCGCAAACATAAATCCGCATGCCATCTGATCCAGCGCGTAGCGACCATAGGCAGAGGAATAGGTAACGCCGACGCCGCGCCACAGATCAAATGCGGTACTGAGCATGCCCGCGCCCAGCGCGGCGTCAGTCCAGCCTTGGCCGCGCAGATGCTGGTAGGCCTCGTCGGCGGCGGCTTGACTGCTGCTCACCATGCCCGCTGCCAACAGCGCGGCACAAGCGGCCTCACGTTGCCCGGCGATCACCGCCATGGGAAACGGCAAAGGCACGTCGGCGAGGGGTTTGGCCGCTTGCGCGCAGGTCATCCACAAGGCTGCATCGGTGGCGTAGTCATACAGCGGTCGGCCGCCTTCACCCGGCAACACGTTGGGCGCTACCGCGACCACCCCATCCAACCAGTCACTCTCGCGTTCGGCGGCTCGAAGCACCGCTCCGCCTGCATTGGATAATCCGACCGCGATGATGCGTGTATTGCTGAAAGTGAAGGGTGCCTGCGCAGGCAAGGCTTGATTGAGTTGTTGTAGCGCGAACTCGGTCGCCTGATACAGGTGATTGCCCCAATCCGCCTCGGGATTGTCTTGCGAGTGCGCGTGCTTGAAGCCCACCGAGAGCGATGCTTCGGTGGTCAAAGGCCGAAACGCCATCGTTGCGGGATCAGCGGTCAAGCGCCCGTCCAAGCCGACACCTTCACCACTCGCCGCATCAAACAGATCGGTTCCCGCGCCCTTGTCGGTGTAGACCACCGCGCAGCCGCGCGGCAGACCCCAAGCGCCTGCGAAGGCAATGGCACCATAAATTCCGCGCGAACCGCTGGACGCAGTCACCAACAAGCAGCGTGCGCGCGTATCAAACGCATCCGGCAGCTGCAGCATGACGCGATGCGGCGAGTTGGCAGCGGGCAGGCGCATGAAGGTATGAAACTCGCGCCCCGGCACGGATGGCACGCCGCCATAGACATCGCCATAGCCACCGGCTGGTGACAGGTCAGCAATGCCGCGCCAGTTGTTCCATAGCGCGCGCCGCCGCAATTCCGCGGCGGTAGGCGCATTGGCATCAGCCACGCTTGGCGGCGTGACGGTGCGCAAACCGGTCAGCCCCAAGCCACCGCTGAGCAAATCGTCGCTGCCGCGATGTTCGCTGACGCGAATCTCGCTGCTGAAATTTGCCTGAGTCGGTTCGGCTTGAGTCAAAGCAAGTTCTTCGTTTGCGGGTCGCTTAGGAGGAACAGCACAGGCCGTCAGCAGCGTCACCGCCAGACTAAGCGCCAAGCAGGCCAGTGCATAGGCAGCGCCACAAATCGTTAGGGATTTTTTCATGCCACCACCCTAGCTCGCTGCCGCGCTGAAATCATCGTACCTTGGTACGTCGCCGACGCCCGTAATCGCTGCTAACGTGACGGCCCCGCCACCCGCCAAGGTGTTATCGCGTGACTGATCGTTTTCTCGCCACTCGCCATGCGCTGGTGACTGGCGCTACCTCTGGAATTGGGCTTGCCATCGCACGCGCGCTCGCGGCCGCTGGGGCGCAGGTGTCATTCAATGGATTTGGTTCAGCTGAACTGATCGAGCAAGCCAAAGCCGACATCGCTACTGGCGGCGAAGCGCCTGTGACCTATTTCGATGCCGACCTGCGCCAGCCTAGCGCCATCGAGGCCATGGTGGCTGCGGCCAACCAACTTGCCGCCATCGACATCGTGGTCAATTGCGCCGGTATGCAACACGCGGCGGCGATTTCAGACATGCCCACCGAGCGCTGGGACGCACTGATTGCGGTCAATCTGAGCGCGGCCTTCCACACCATGCGTCTGACCTTGCCCGGCATGGCGAGTCGCGGCTATGGGCGAGTGTTGAATATCGCCTCGGTGCATGGCTTGGTCGCGTCCATCAACAAGGCACCCTACGTCGCCAGCAAGTTTGGAATGATTGGACTCAGCAAGGTCGCCGCGCTCGAATACGCGGCGGCGGGCTCGCGCGACAGCGGTGGCGTGACGGTGAACTGCGTGTGTCCTGGCTGGGTGGAAACGCCATTGATCGAGCCGCAGATTGCGCTGCGTGCGGCCGCTGTTGGTGGCGACCGTGAACAAGGCATCCGCGACATGCTGCGCGAGAAGCAACCCAGCATGCGCACCTCGTTGCCAGAGGAAATCGCGTCTACTTGTGTTTGGTTGTGCCGCCCGGAGATGCACAACATGACCGGGGTTGCGCTGCCGATCGATGGCGGTTGGACTTCGCAATAGGCGGCGTGGCTCTGCGTTAGAGTGGCGCGCCGCTGTCGCCAATGGACTGTCTTCGACGCTCGTCATCCCAGCGACTGTGAGCGCAGCGAACGAACAGCGAAGCTGGCCCGGAGGGCGAGCGCGCAGCGCGAGTAAAGCCGGGATCCAGCGCTATGGGAACGACCCTCAAGACCGAAAGCGCTGGATTCCGGCCTGCGCCGGAATCACGATTCGGTGGATTTGAGACTTAAGGGGTGTCATTGGCCTCTATCCTCTCAACAAACTTTGGAGCCTTTCATGCACACCCTGTATTTCTCCCCCGGCGCCGCCAGTTTGGTTGTCCATTGGTTGCTGATCGAACTGGACATTCCGCATGAATTGCGGCAACTCGATCTCGCTGCTGGCGAGCACAAGCGGCCGGAGTATCTGGCCCTTAACTCCGCAGGGGTGGTGCCGACTCTGCTCATCAATGGCACACCCCACGCCGAGACAGCCGCATTGGTCATGCATCTCGCCGACAGCCACCCTGCGGCGGGTTTTGCGCCTGCTTTGGGCAGCGCCCACCGTGCGCGCTATTACGAAGCCATCGTGCGCTGTGCGAATGGGCTGCAACCCGCGTTTCGACGTTGGTTCTATCCCGAAAGCGTAAGCGATGCGGGTGACGCTGCGGCGCTGCGTAGCGGCGTGCAACACCAGATCGAAGCTTGCTTTGCGCGCTTTGATGCCGACCTCGACGATGGCCGGCCCTTTCTGCTGGGCGAATCCATCAGCGCTGCCGATTTCTTGCTCACCATGCTGATGCGCTGGTCACGCAACATGCCCAAGCCGGCGACCGAGTTCCCGCATTTGGCTGCCTTGGCCGCGCGGATGAAGGCGCGGCCTTCGTTCGCGAAGTTGTACGCGCGCGAAGGCTTGACCGAGTGGGCGTGAACGGCGGCAATACCATTCAGTCGGAGGACCCTTGGAAATGCCGTCATTCCGGCGAATGCCGGAATCCACGTCCTTAGCCTCGAGGTCTCTCTTTGGATTCCGGCATTCGCCGGAATGACGAGCTGAAGTGAACAGCTTGGCGGCAAGACTTCATTCGCCAGCAGGTCCACTCCTGGCGTCGCTAACCACCGCGCTGAAAAGTCGGGTGTGTCGCGCAGTCATCGCTCTCGCCGTCGCCCCGGTCGCACTCGCGGTGATCCTAGATCGTTCATTTCCGCTTCCCCTCCCCAACCTCAACCGCGACGCCGCCACCGTCGTGCTGGCGCGCGATGGCGAACCGCTGCGCGCGTTTGCAGATGCGCGCGGCGTGTGGCGTTATCCGCTGACCTTGGATGAAGTACCCAGCGACTATCTGCAAGCGCTACTGCATTTCGAAGATCGACGGTTCCGGTATCACTTGGGCATCGATCCGCTGGCGCTACTTCGGGCCAGCGCGCAAGCGATCAGATATCGACGGATAGTTTCCGGTGGTTCGACCCTGACCATGCAGGTCGCACGGCTCATCGATCCGACCCCGCGCTCGCTGATTGGCAAGCTGCGGCAAGCGCTGCGCGCCTTGCAACTGGAATGGCACCTCGACAAAGACGAGATCCTTACCCTCTACATCAATTACGCGCCGTTTGGCGGCACCTTGGAAGGCGCGCAGGCGGCTAGCTATGGTTACTTCGGCAAGCCACTGGCGCGCATTTCTGCGGCCGAAGCGGCACTGCTGGCGGTGTTGCCACAAGCGCCCAGTCGGTTGCGACCGGATCGGCATGCCGATGCCGCCCGGCGCGCGCGCGACAAGGTCTTGGATCGGCTGGCAGGCGATCAGATTTGGGACGCCAAGAAGATCGCTGAGGCGCGCGAGGAACCGGTGATTGCGCGCCAGCTGCGGCCGCCGGTGATCGCCGCACTCGCTGCGCAACGCCTGCGTGATCAATTCCCCAACCAGCGGCGCATTCAAAGCACGCTGGATGCCGATTTGCAGCGGCGACTTGAAGAACGCATCAGTGCGTGGGTGGCCGCACTGCCACCACGCAGCTCCGCGGCGGTACTGATCGCTGACACGCGCACCCTGGAAATTCGCGCCTACGTCGGCGCTGGTCGATTTGCCGATGGCGAACGCTTTGGCCACCTCGATATGGTGACCGCCTGGCGCTCGCCTGGATCCACGTTGAAACCGTTCTTGTATGGCCTCGCCATCGATGACGGTTTGATCCACAGCCGCAGCTTGCTGGTCGATGCGCCGCAGGAATTTGATGGCTATATGCCGGGGAATTTCGATGGTCGCTATCGCGGCCCCGTCGATGCGACGCGCGCCTTGCAGCAATCGTTGAATGTGCCCGCGGTAGGGTTGCTGCAAGCACTGGGACCCGAGCGGTTTGCCGCACGTCTCGCCCATGCGGGGCTGCCATTGCGGCTGCCAGCGGGTGCGCGGCCAAATCTCGCGATGATCCTAGGTGGCACCGAAGCAAGTTTGGAGGATCTGGTTGCCGCCTACGCGGCATTGCAACGCGATGGCAATGCGTCGCCCTTGCGACTCACACCTGCTGCCAGCGCACCAGCGCGAGCCTTGCTATCGCCCGGTGCCACATGGATCGTCCGTGACATGCTGCAAAGCGCGCCGCGACCTGGAGAAGCAGCAGATCGCTTTGACACCTCAGGCCGGCCCGCGTTGGCGTGGAAGACCGGCACCAGCTATGGCTTTCGCGACGCGTGGGCGATTGGCAGCAGCGCCGGCGCGAGCATCGGCGTGTGGGTTGGCCGACCCGACGGCACACCATCGCCCGGCCACTACGGCGCGATCAGCGCGCTGCCGCTGCTGCTGGCCATTGCTGACTCACTGCCGCGCGAGCTACGCGCCGATCCATCGCCGCGGCCTGCCAACGTGAGCGACCGCGAGATCTGTTGGCCGCTAGGCCGCGCGGCAGACGAAACGCCTAGTGAGCAATGCGCTCGCAAGCATGAGGCGTATGTGCTCGATGCCAGCCTGCCGCCCACCTTGGCAAGGAAAGACGAGGCCACGCTGGATCCCTACCTGCGTTATCTGCGTGATCGTCGCAATGGACAGCGGGTCAACGAGCGTTGCAGCAACGCCCATCAAAGCGAGCTGGTCGAGATCGCACGCTGGCCGACACTTGCTCAACCCTGGCTCAGCAGCAGCGAGCGTGAGAGTCAGCGGCTGCCGCCGTTGGCGTCCGACTGCGTCGAGAACGCCTCGCCCAGCGCGCAACTGCGCATCACCGGCGCCATCGATGGCAGTCGCCTGCGGCGCGCCTCCAACAGCGAGCGCCCGCTGCACCTCGAACTGCGCGCCTTGGGTGCACAAGGCGATGTGCGTTGGCTGGCCAATGGTCTGTTGGTTGGTCAAACGCGAGGCAACGCTGTTCTGAGTTTGACCATTGAGCAAGCCGGCCCGTTGGTGCTTCTGGCGCTGGATGCGGGTGGGGCTTATGGAAGGGTGGAGGTGGAGGTGATGCCTTAGGCCGAAGAGAGGGTTGGGGTGACAAGCGGCCGCCTTGGCCGTCGCCGCACAGCAGCCGAGCAAGCTCGGCTCTACAACAGCGACGTTACGCATATCCCGCTGGTGTAGAGCCGACCGAGCGAAGCGAAGGCGTACGCGCGTAGCGCGCGACCTTGCTCGGCTGCTTCTTTTCTCTGAACGTCCAGACAACTGCCTTTGAGCATCAAGCAAGCGGGGCCCTTAGTCGAGCAGCGGAGCAAGCTCCGCTCTAGCAAAGCAGAGGGGAGGACACTCCGCGCTAGCACGCAGAATCCCGGAGCAAATCTGCAATTCCTTGATTCGAGTTGTCCCACACCCCCGTTTCGTAATCCAACCGCAGATGAACCAATCCGACCATCAGGCCGAACGGCACATGCCTGGTTGGGGTCCAACGCGGCCTGATAGCGCCCGTGGTAAGCCGTTGATGGGGTGACCGTTGCTTCTGCGGCGGACGACGCGACAGCTGCCGGCACCCTGACTTTGTTGAGTGAACGACACCATGTACAAGCGACTGTTGGTTGTGATGATGACTGCCGCCCTGCTGGCCGCTTGTGGCGGGTCGCCCGAGCCGACTGCCGAAGCCGCGACGGCACCGCTATTGCTAGTTCCCGAGGATCTGCTGGCCGCGCAAACCGACGCGCTCACTGAGGGCCCGGTGATATCGGGCTCGCTGCAACCCGAGTTGCGTGCTGAGCTGCGCGCCGAAGTCGCTGGTGTCGTGCTCGAAGTATTGAAAGACAACGGCGACACCGTCGAAAAAGGCGAGTTGCTGGCGCGCATCGACCCGACTGCGATTCGCGGCCAGTTGCTGTCTGCGCAGGAATCCGAGCGCGCTGCGAGTGTTGCGCTGGAGCAGGCTCAGCGCCAGTTCGCGCGCATGCAGACAATGGCCAAGAAGGGCTTGGTCGCGACCGAAGGCGTGGAGACCGCCGAGGGCAAGCGCAATCAGAACCAATCTGAGCTGGCCTCGGCACGCGCCCGCGTGGTCGATGCACGGCAACAACTGGAGAAGACCGAAGTGCGCGCACCGTTTGCCGGCGTGGTTGGCGCACGCAGCGTGTCGGCGGGTGATACCGCCCAACTCGGCATGCAATTGCTCAGCGTGATGGACGTCGCCAGCATGCGCTTTGAGGGCATGATCGCCGCCGATCAAGTCGGCCGGGTGCAGCCCGGCGCGAAGGTGAGTTTTCGCGTCAATGGCTATCCAGGCCAGAGCTTCGAAGGCCAGGTGCAGCGCCTGAACCCCGTCGCCAACGAAGCCACGCGGCAGGTTCAGGTATTGGTGTCGCTGCCGGCAAACGGCGCGCCGGGCGTGGCCGGGCTGTATGCCGAGGGACGCATCGAGGCGTCCAGTCGTCCGGCGATCATGCTGCCGGAATCGGTGCTGGTGCGCGATGGCGATGCTGCCTTCGTCTGGCAGTTCAGGGACGGCCACCTACTCAAGACTGCGGTCGAACTGGGCGAGCGCGACGCGCGGCTGGGTCGGATCGAAATCGCCGCCGGTTTGAACACCGGCGACCAGGTGCTCAAGCATCCACTGGGCACGCTCAAAGATGGCGGTGTCGCCGAGCTGGGACCGGTTACCACTCCGCCAGCAAGCGTCGCCGAGCGCGGAGAGTAAGGCCATGTTCCTTTCCGAGTTCAGCATCCGCCAACCAGTGGTGACCGTCGTCATCACCTTGGCGTTGATGGTGTTTGGCTACTTCGCGATGACGGATCTGAAGACCAACCAGACGCCGGACGTGCAGCCGCCGGTGCTGGTAGTGACCGTGCCTTATCCGGGTGCTTCGCCTGAGACAGTGGAGCGTGAGGTGTTGAACCGGATCGAGGACGCGCTGTCGGGCATTTCCGGCATCCGCGACATCCGCGCCTATGCCCGCGATAGCGCAGCCACCATCGTCGTCATCTTCGATTTCGAGAAGAATCTGATCGAGGCCTCGCAGGAGATTCGCGACGCCATCGCCAGCGTGCGCGACAAGCTGCCGACCGAGATGAAAGAGCCGTTCCTGCGTCGCGCCGATCCGAACGCGCGGCCAGTGATGAACATCGCCCTCTCCAGCGAAACGCTGTCCGCGATGGAGTTGTCGCGTCTGGCCGAACAGATCATTGCCCGTGACCTGCGCAGTGTTGCGGGCGTCGCGCTGGTCGAGCTCAGTGGTGAGCAAGTTCGCGAGCTGACCGTGTTGTTGAAGAGTGCCGCGATGCGCGAGGCCAACGTCTCGGTCAGCGAAGTGGTGCAAGCGCTGCGCGCGCAGAACCTTGCCGCGCCGGTGGGACGGGTTGAAGACGGACTCGATGAGCAGAGCATCCGTCTGCTCGGTCGCCTCAAGGACGTGCGCGACTTCGAGCAAGTGATCGTCAAGCGCCAGGGCGAAGCGACGGTGCGGCTCGGCCAAGTGGCCGAGGTGGCGGACGGTCATGCCGAACAACGGAGCTATTCGCTGTTGAATGGCGAGCCGTCGGTGGGCATCGATGTCACCAAGTCGCGCGAAGCAAGCACGGTGACGGTGACCGATGACGTGCAGGTGCGGCTGGAAGCGCTGCGCGAGCAACTGCCGGACGGCGTCGCGATGAAGATCGTGTTCAACGATGGCGATTCGGTCCGTTCCTCGCTCAACAACGTCATCGAGGCGCTGTCGCTGGGCGCTTTGCTCACCATCCTCACCGTATTCATCTTCCTCAATTCCTGGCGCTCGACGGTGATCACCGCGATGGCGCTGCCGACCTCGGTACTGGCGGCTTTCATCGCCGTCTGGGTGGCCGGTTTCACACTCAACTTCATGTCGCTGCTGGGCTTGAGCCTCGCCATCGGTGTGCTGATCGACGACGCCATCGTGGTGCGCGAGAACATCGTCCGCCATATGGAGATGGGCAAGGACAAGCTCACCGCCTCGCGCGACGGCACCAGCGAAATTGGTCTGGCGGTAATGGCAACCACGTTTGCGATCATCGCCGTGTTCATCCCGGTGGCCTTTATGGACGGCATGTCCGGCCAGTGGTTCAAGCCCTTCGGTCTGACCGTCGCGGCATCCGTGCTGGTCTCGCTGTTCGTCGCCTTCAGCCTCGACCCGATGTTGTCGGCGTACTGGGGCGACCCGGTCGATTACGCGGACAGACCGCGCGGTCCGATCGGGCGTACGCTGGCGCGCTTCAACCTGTGGTTCGACCGCCAGGCCGAAGGCTACTCGCGGGTCATCGAATGGGCCCTGCATCACCGCATATCGATGTGGATGCTAGCGCTACTCGCGTTTGCCGGTGCGTTCGCGATGATCGCTACCCAGTCCATCGGATCCAGCTTTTTGCCCGAGACCGACAACGGCGGCATCCAGATCGAGATCACCGCGCCGTCTGGCTCCAGTCTCGAATACACCCGCATCAAAGCCGAGCAAGCGGCGACACTCGCGCGCACCCTCCCCGAAGTCGAGTACACCCAGACCACGGTTGGCACCAGCGGCAACGTCAGCCGTGCGCAGGTCTACATCGACTTCGTGCCGGAAGACGAACGTGATCGCACCGCCAAGCAGATCGCGCAGGCCCTGCGCGGCGATATCGCACGCTTGGTCGGTGCCGAGTTCACCGTAGCCGACGACCTCAACAACGGTGGACAGAAGCCGTTGCAGATCCAGTTCCGCGGCCCCGACAGTCGCAAGCTGACCGAGCTAGTGACGGCCTACGTCGAGAAATTGCGCACGGTTGAAGGCGCGGTCGACATCGGCTTGTCGACGCAGGAGCCCAAGCCCGAGCTGCAAGTCGACATCGACCGCGGACTGGCGTCCAGCTTGGGCATCTCGATGAGCGATGCCGCCACCGCTCTGCGCGTGGCCTTCGCTGGCGTCGAAGTGGGCGATTGGATCGACCCGGCCGGCGAGACCCGCAACGTTGCTGTGCGCTTGTCGCCGGAAGACCGCGCGGTTGCCTCAGATCTGGAAAACCTGCCCATCGTCGCGGCCGGCAACCAGGTGATTCCGCTCAGCCAGATCGCCAGCGTGACCATGGGCTCAGGCCCGGCAGCCATCGAACATTTCAATCGCGAGAACACCGTCGCAGTGACCGCCAACGTGAGCGGCCGCAGCTTCGGCGAAGTGTTTGGCGAAGCAATGACGTTGGCCCGCGGCATGGATTTCCCGCCCGGCTACGACCTCGCTGTCGGCGGCGCCGGCCGCGACCAACAGGAAGTATTCGGCAGCATCCTGCGCGCGCTCGGCATCGCCGTGATGCTGATGTATCTGATCCTGGTGGTGCAGTTCCACAGCTTCCTCACCCCAATCGCGATCATGTTGTCACTGCCGCTGTCGTTGATCGGCGTGGTGCTGGCGCTGAAACTCACCGGCGGCACGCTCAACCTGATGAGTTTGATCGGCGTGGTAATGCTGATGGGTCTGGTCGCCAAGAACGCCATCCTGCTGATCGATTTCGCGCGCAAGCAGGAAGCCGAAGGCATCGACCGTGACACCGCCCTGATCATGGCCGGCAAGGCGCGTCTGCGACCGATCCTGATGACCACCTTCGCCTTGGTCGCTGGCATGCTGCCGGTCGCCATCGGTCTAGGCGAAGGATCAGATTTCTACCGACCGCTGGGCATCTCCATCATCGGCGGCATGATCACTTCCACCGTGCTCACCTTGCTGGTGGTCCCGACCTTCTACGACAGCTTCGAAACGCGCAAAGACCGCATCGTGGCTTGGTGGAATCGGCGACGTCCGGGGCTGGTTGAACAGACGGCTTGAACTCAACCTGCCAGTCAGGACCAAGGACCGAGCAAGAGACGCTGAGCACGACTGCAGCAGCAACGGGTTGCACATGGCTGGCGTGCTGTGGAGTCGACTGGCACGATGCGGTGGTTATGGCCCTGCGTTTGGCGGAGCCAGGCTAGCATCGGGAGTTTGCAGTCATGGCGAGCGGTCAATCGTGCCTCCAACATCATTGCACCGGAAGAGCAAGCGCCCGCATGGCATGTGCCGCTCGGGGTCTGCTTGCGAGTGCATTAGTCAGCCTGACGTTGCTCAGCCAGGCGGCGACGGCGCAATCGGGGGCTGCTGCGGACTCCAACCTCGCCTCCGATCAAGCGATGCTGCAAAAGCTTGCCGGCTACATCGATTGCATCAACGATCACAGCAACTGGGTGACCAAGAGTCGCAAACGTTATTTCAGCTGGCTTAAGTCCCCTGAGAACGGCCCCACAGGCAAGGAAGAAGTCGTCTACGGCTTGTATACCCTGCAAGACAATCGCCGCTGCCGCGAGGCTGTGGCAAAAGCGGCTGCCTTGCCGCCGCCGGATGCCGATCTCGAACAGGCTGCCGCGGCATTCGTGGAGACCCTGGTGGCCGCCGAGTTCGTGGTCAAGGAAGCAGACAACTATTACGCGCTGGAGAACTACAAGGATGACGACATGCGTCGAGGCAAGACCATGCATCCCCAGTTGGTGGCCGCCTACGCTGCGTTTGAAGCTGCCAGTGGCGTCCTCTACTCACACGTCGTCGGTTTGCAGGACGCAATCAGCGAGCGACATTTGCAGCGACTGGCGCAGGACCCCGCGCAACGCGCCGAGTATCTGATCGAGAACTTGATGATGCGGGCCAAACAATGCGTCGACAGCGCTGATGGCATCGGCGAAAAGACCTTCGCGCGCGAGCCGTTTGCCATCGCCGTGGATGCGCTGGAGCAGGCATGGCGCGAGTTCGATGAGTATCGAGAAGCCAACCCGGATCACCCGCAGACTGCATTCCGCCACTCCACCTTCGGCTCAGCCGCATTCGACCTGCTGAAGTCGACCAAGGCCGCACGCCGCCGGGAAGCGGCTGGCTTCAAGTTTGATGACGGCGAACAGATCCTGATCGATGCCAGCGCGGCACAACTGGTCGATGGTCATCCGGTGCAATTGATCGAGAAGTACAACAGCTTCATCAGCGCGGCCAACAGCGCGCGAAACTGAGGAAAGCCCACCGTCGATCTCTATCAATCCGGGCGTATTGCGCGCGCGCGGCGGAAAGCAGCGCGGCGAAGAATAGGTTGAAAAGCGGCGCCGCTGGAGCGACACCCTGCAAGCGCGGCTTCGCGCCCTCGAGCGGTTTCGCCGTGTTGGATGGCCTCGCCCCTGCGCGGCCGCCCTCGCTTGACTTGCCAAGTAACCGCGAGAACTGACCGAGGATCGCGAAGCAGTTCATCTGCTTCGCTGCAGAAGATCCCTCCCTGCGTTCAGAAAGCGCCAACGAAAGCGGTGTTGGCTCCATTCGGGTTCTCCATGTCGCCGCCGTAACGCCGCGATGGGTTACCTTGGAAGCCCTGATCTCCAACCTTGCAAGGCATCCGCCATCGATCTGCAGCAACTCTATTTTCTGGTCATCCTCACTGGCGCGCTGATCCTGTTCGTCAGCGAAAAACTGCGTGTCGATGTAACCGCGATGTTGACCCTGCTGGCGCTTGTATTTACCGGCATTCTCGACGGCAAGCAGGCCTTGGCTGGGTTCTCGAGCGAGCCGGCGATTATTGTCGCCGCCGTATTCGTGTTGTCTGGTGCGCTGACGGCGACCGGGTTGACGGATCGGATCGGCACCGCGATTGGACGCGCCGCGGGAGGCAGCGAGTGGCGTGCGATTGCCGTCATCATCCCTGCCGTGGCCGCACTAGCGGCGTTTTCGCATCACCTGATGGTGACCGCGATGATGTTGCCGATACTTATGCGGATGGCGCACAAGCAGAAGATCTCGGCCTCGCGTTTGCTGATGCCGATGTCGCTGGCGGCATCCATCGGCACCACGCTGACCCTGATCAGCGCGCCTGCCTTTCTGCTCGCCGACGACCTGTTGCAGCGTTCCCATTCCGAGAGCCTGGGCATGTTTTCCATCACGCCCATCGGCATCACCTTGGTGGCGATTGGCTTGGTGTACATGCTGCTGGGCCGCTGGTTGCTGCCCAAGCGCAGCGGCAACATGGACGACACCGACTATCTGCGACTGGATCGTTACTACACCGAACTGGTCGTCGAGGCCGACTCGCCTTGGATCGAGAAGGCATTCAGCGAGTTCGAAAAGCACTACGACGGTCGTCTGCAAGTCGTGGACTGGCTGCGGCGCGGCAGGCGACTCAGTCTGACCAGCCGGGAGGCGCCGTTACTGGTCAGCGACGTGTTGTTGGTGCGTGCCTCGCCGGATGAGATCGCCTCGGTCCGAAATGAGCCCGGTCTTGCCCTGCACGCCGTCGCCAAGTACGGCGAAACCCAGCCCGACGATGCCAAGACAGAGTTGCTCGGCGAGGAAGAACTGGTGCAGGCAGTGGTCGCCCCGCATTCGGTATTCGCCGGTCAAAGCATTAGTGATATCGACTTCCAGCGCAGCTTGGGTGTGGTGGTGGTCGGGCTGTGGCGAAAAGATGGCTGGCTGCATGACGAGCTTGCCAACGTGCAACTGCGCGAAGGCGATCTGTTGGTGCTGTGGGGGCGTCGCCAGCAGTTCCGCGAACTGGCCTTGCACCACGGCTTTCTGATGATGGTGCCATTCGAAGGTGCGCAGCGACAGCGGCATCGCTGGCCGCTGGCGCTCGGCATCATGGCCGCGGCGGTCAGCCTGGCAGCGA
This sequence comes from Pseudoxanthomonas sp., assembly GCA_031408455.1. GTDB lineage: Bacteria > Pseudomonadota > Gammaproteobacteria > Xanthomonadales > Xanthomonadaceae > JANNWF01. The sequence continues at coordinate 21,499 of JANNWF010000182.1, forward strand.
CCGAGATTCTGCCCGCCCACATCGCCTTTCTGACCGGCGCGGTGGCGATGGTGTTGACCCGCTGCATTGGCGTGGAAGCGGCGTACCGCGAGATCGACGTGCGCATCTTCGTGATGATCGCGGGCGTCATCCCGCTGGGCATCGCGATGGAACAGACTGGCACCGCACAACTGCTGGCCGGCCAGATCCTCAAGCTCGGCGTCGACTGGAGCCCGCTGCACATGCTGCTGGTGATGTTCGCTGCCGCCGCGTTGTTGACTCAAATCCTGTCTGACGCCGCGACCACCGTGTTGCTGGGCCCGGTGGCGGTCTCTGTGGCAGTGGCGATGGGGCTTTCACCGGTGCCCTTCGTGGTCTGCACGGCGCTGGGCGCGGTGGCCTCGTTCCTCACCCCGATCGGCCACCATGGCAATTTGTTGATTCTGAATCCGGGTCAATACACGTTTGCCGATTTCTTGAGGGTCGGCGGACCACTGACGTGTTTGATTGGATTCGCCAGCGCGTGGATGGCGCGGTGGTTGTGGCTGGATGGGCCGTTGCTGCCGGCGATGTAGCGGCAGAAAGCAGTCCCTGTTTGAACACCAACCGCGTGAGCCAGCCACCGGCCTCTGTAGAGAGGAGCTCGCTGCGCTGGTCTTCACGAAAAGCAGCGGAGCAAGCTCCGCTCTA
>JANNWF010000183.1:0-5026 GCA_031408455.1 Pseudoxanthomonas sp.
GTGAAAGCCAATCGATGGCGTTCTTGAACACGCCGGGGATGCCGTTGTTGTATTCGGGGCTGGCGAGAATCACGCCGTCGCTTGAGGCGATGCGTTCCTTCAAGGCCACCACGGCGGCTGGAAGTCCGTTCGCTGCTTCCAGATCGCCGTCATACAGCGGGATGCCGTGCAGCATCGCGATGTCGAGCTCATCGCCTGCGGCGAGCAGCGGCACGGCAGCCTTGAGCAAAGCGGTGTTGAATGAGCCCGCGCGCAAGCTGCCGGAGATGCCGAGAATGCGACTCATGAAGAGATTCCTTTTCGAAGTGGGTGGGGAGAAGTCTTGCTGGTTCAAGGTAGTTGCGCGCCGAAGACAGCGGAGCAAGCTCCGCTCTACAAAAGTCATTCATATACAGCCAGTTGCGATTGCTCTTGTAGAGCCGAGCTTGCTCGGCTGCTCCAGTCGGCTAGCGCAAACATAATCGTGACTCGGGGCAACCCCAAGCGACAACTCGAGTAACGGTCCTCAGCTACCCAACTGACCAAACGTGCCGCTGTTGAAGTCGCTAATCGCCTGCTGAATTTCGGCCTGAGTATTCATCACGAAGGGACCATAGCCCACCACTGGCTCGTCGATCGGTTCGCCACTCAATAGCAACACCGTGGCATCGGTGTTGGCCTCGATCAGCAATTCACTGCCGGCACGATCCAGCAGCACCATCTGCGCTTCGCGCGCCAAAGTGCTGCCATTGACTTGCACGGTGCCGCGCAGCACCACCACCGCCAAGGTGTGGCCATCAGGAACCTGCAGCGTGGCGCTGCGGGATTGCTGCAGGCGGATGTCCCAGACATTCATCGGCGTGTGCGTGTAGGTCGGCCCGCGCTGCCCCGCAAACTCGCCAGCGATCACCCGCACACGACCGGCTTGATCTGGCAAAACGACCGAAGGAATGTTGGCGTCCAGCAAGGTCTGATAGGCCGGCTTGGTCAGCTTGTGCTTGGCCGGCAGATTCACCCACAGCTGCACCATCTCCAACGTGCCACCGCGCTGGGTGAAAGCGTCGGAATGGAATTCGTCATGGACCACGCCGGCACCCGCCGTCATCCATTGCACATCGCCCGGACCAATGTGGCCACCACCGCCGCCAGAGTCGCGATGATCGACTTCGCCCTGGTAAATGATGGTGACCGTTTCGAAGCCGCGATGCGGATGCTCGCCGACGCCACGACGCTTAGCCCCAGGCTCGAACTGCGCCGGCCCGGCGTAGTCGAGCATCAAGAACGGGCTGAGGTGGCGCGCGTGACTGTCGTAGGAGAACAAGGTGCGGACGGGAAAGCCGTCACCTACCCAATGGCCGCGCGGGGCGCTGTAGACACCGAGGACTGATTTCATGATGGACTCCGATTCGTGCCGGAGCTTGAGCGCCCCGGAACCAGCCGCAATCTTGTGCGCGAGACGCTGCTGCCGCTAGATGGCAGAATCTATCCGTAGCGTCCTTTTTTCAGAACGATGACGAGCCAATAACCTCGATGCAAGACCTCAACGACCTCTACTACTTCGTGCAAGTGGTCGACCATGGCGGCTTCGCCCCGGCCGGTCGTGCTTTGGGCGTGCCCAAATCCAAGCTCAGCAGGCGCATCGCCAGCTTGGAGGAAAGACTCGGTGTGCAGCTGGTGTTGCGCTCGACGCGGCGGTTTTCGGTGACCGAGATTGGCCAGCGCTACTACGGCCATTGCAAGGCGATGTTGGTCGAAGCCGAAGCCGCCGAGGAGGCCATCCAGCTAACCCGCTCCGAGCCACGCGGCATTGTCCGCTTGAGTTGTCCGGTGGCCCTGCTCGACGCCCAAGTCGACCGCATGCTCGCCGACTTCATGCTCGCCAACCCGCAGGTCGAGCTGCATTTGGAGGCCACCAACCGACGCGTGGACGTGATCAGCGAGGGCGTTGATCTGGCCATTCGAGTGCGACCACCGCCGCTTGCCGATAGTGACTTGGCGATGCGCGTGCTGGCCGAGCGCAGCCAATGTCTGGTGGCGAGCCCGGCGCTGCTTGCGCGTCTGGGCGCACCGAGCGTGCCAGCGGACTTGCCGCAATTGCCGACGCTCGACCTCGGCTTGCCGCAAAGCGAACACGTCTGGCATCTGTTTGGGCCCGATGGCGCTGAGGCGCGCATCCACCATCATCCGCGGCTGATCACCCGTGGCATGCTGACCTTGCGCACGGCGGCCGTGGCGGGTGTCGGCGTCGTGCAACTGCCGACCATGATGATCGGCCGCCAATTGGCGCGCGGTGAACTGGTGCAAGTGCTTCCCAATTGGGTGCCACGCTGCGAAATTATCCATCTCGTGTTCGCTTCGCGTCGTGGTTTGCTGCCGTCGGTGCGCGCGTTGATCGATTTTCTGGCCGCGCGCTTTCAAACATTGCAGGAATAATGTCCACCCATGCGCAATCCTCTACAAGAACAGCTGCTCAAAGCGGGCTTGGCGAAAAAGTCCAAGATCGACCAAGTCGCGCGCGAGCAGGCCAAGTTGCGGCATGGAAAATCCGTCGCTTCATCCAACACCGACCACGCCGAGTCGGAACGCCTGAGGCTTGAGAAAATCGAGCGCGATCGCGCACTCGCGGCCGAGCGCAACGCGCAAGCCCGCCTGCTCGAACAACGCGCGCAGGTCCGGCAGATCGTCGAACAGACCAAGCTGCCGATCGAGGGCGAGATCGACTACCGCTTCGAATGCGATGGCGCGATCCGCAGCCTGCGCGTGACTGAGCCCGTGCGCCGGCATTTGTCCAAAGGCGTTCTCGGCATTTGCCGCTTTGATGCCAGCTACGCCATCATCCCGCGCGCCACGATCGAGAAAATCGAAACGCGCGACCCCACGATGATCGTCCTCGACCACAGCCGCAAACCGCCTACGGCGGACGCCGCTGATGACGACTTCTATAGCCAGTTCAAAGTGCCGGATGATTTGATTTGGTAGGGCAGTGTCAATCCAGCTTTTGTTGAGCCGAGCTTGCTCGGCTGCCTTTCCCCCGATTGGCGGGCATGGTTGAGAGGCAACGGAACAAGCTCCGCCCTGTGGTCATTCACGTACGCAGCTGCGCCGAGCACGATCTTTTCACGCCGAGCTACGAAATTCCCCCGCAAGCAGTGACAATTGCCACACCTGCCAGGAGACGCGCCCGTGACCACATCGACTGCAAGCGACAAAGCCTCAACCATCATCTACACACTGACCGACGAAGCGCCGCTGCTGGCGACCGCCGCGTTTCTGCCGGTCATCCGCACGTTCACCAAGCCGGCGGGTATCGAGATCAAGACCGCGGACATCTCGCTGTCGGCGCGCATCTTGGCCAGTTTTTCAGAGTTTCTGAGTGATGCCCAAAAGGTGCCGGACACCTTGGCCAATCTTGGCAAGCTCACCCTGTTGCCCGACACCAACATCATCAAGCTGCCCAACATCAGCGCGTCGGTGCATCAGCTGACCAGCGCGATCAAGGAGCTGCAGGCGCGTGGTTACCCGATTCCTGACTACCCGGAAGACCCGAAAACCGACGAAGACAAGGCGATCCGCACCCGTTATGGCAAGTGCCTGGGCAGCGCGGTCAACCCGGTGTTGCGCGAGGGCAATTCGGATCGCCGTGCGCCGCTGGCGGTGAAGAGTTACGCCCGCAAACACCCGCACAGCATGGGCGAATGGAGCCAAGCTTCGCGCACCCACGTCGCCACCATGCGACACGGTGATTTTTATCACGGTGAGAAGTCGATGACGCTGGACAAGGCGCGCGACGTGCGGATGGAACTGGTCACCAAGAACGGCCAGAGCATCGTGCTCAAGCCCAAGGTGGCGCTGCTGGCCGGCGAGATCATCGACAGCATGTTCATGAGCAAGAAGGCGCTGTGCGACTTCTACGAGTACGAGATGGAAGACGCCCGCAAGACCGGCGTGATGTTCTCGCTGCATGTGAAGGCGACGATGATGAAGGTCTCGCACCCCATCGTCTTCGGCCACGCCGTGCGCATTTTCTACAAAGAGGCGTTCGAAAAACACGGCGCGCTGTTTGACGAATTGGGCGTCAACGTCAACAACGGCATGGTCAACCTGTACGACAAGATCGCCACGCTGCCCAGCTCCAAGCGCGAAGAGATCATCAAGGACCTGCATCGCTGCCACGAGCACCGGCCGGAACTAGCCATGGTCGATTCGGCCAAGGGCATCACCAATCTGCATGCGCCCAACGACGTCATCGTCGACGCCTCGATGCCGGCCATGATCCGCATCGGCGGCAAGATGTACGGTGCCGATGGTCGACCGAAAGACACCAAGGCGGTGATCCCGGAGAGCACCTTCGCACGCATCTATCAAGAGGTGATCAACTTCTGCAAGACCAACGGCAACTTCGATCCGGTCACCATGGGCACCGTTCCCAACGTCGGCCTGATGGCGCAACAAGCCGAGGAATACGGCTCGCACGACAAGACGTTTGAACTTGCTGAGGCCGGCGAAGCGCGCATCGTCGACATCGCCACGGGCGAAGTGCTGCTGGTGCAAAACGTCGACGTGGGCGACATCTGGCGCATGTGCCAAGTCAAAGACGCGCCGATTCGCGACTGGGTGAAACTCGCCGTCACCCGCGCCCGCAATTCCGGCATGCCGACGCTGTTCTGGCTGGATCCGTATCGCCCGCACGAGAACGAGCTGATCAAGAAGGTACAGACCTACCTGAAGGATCACGACACCAAGGGCCTCGATATTCAGATCATGTCGCAGGTGCGCGCCATGCGTTACACGCTGGAGCGCGTGGTGCGTGGTTTGGACACCATCTCAGTCACCGGCAACATCCTGCGCGACTACCTCACCGACCTGTTCCCGATTATGGAGCTGGGAACCAGCGCCAAGATGCTCTCCATCGTCCCGCTGATGGCTGGCGGCGGCATGTACGAAACCGGCGCCGGCGGCTCCGCACCCAAGCACGTGCAGCAACTGGTCGAAGAAAACCACCTGCGTTGGGATTCGCTAGGCGAGTTCCTAGCCTTGGCCGTCTCGC
>JANNWF010000184.1:0-3252 GCA_031408455.1 Pseudoxanthomonas sp.
CCCATGCTCTTCAGCTACGGCGCCTGGGTGGGCGACTACGGCATCGACTACTGCGAGATCATTGATGTCACCGAAGCGCAGGCCGCCGCCGCCGCTGCAGCAGCGGCGCAGGGGACAGCGACAGCCGCAGCTGGCCAGGCCGCAGCGGCCCAGGCCACGCTGACCCAGATCGCCAGCGACAGCCTGCTGACCCCGGTGGAAAAGGCTCCCCTGGTGCGCGAGGTGGCGGTGCTCCTGGCCGACCAGAGCGGCATCGACGCGCGCGCTACGGCCTACGGCATCACCACCGAAAAGACCAATTACGACACCGAGATCACCGAACTTGTCGCCTACCTAGCGACGCTGACGAGCGCGACGAGCTGGGACAACCTGACGGGCAACACCACCATCGTGGCGGCGCCGTTCGACGCAGCTTTTGCCAGCGTCTATGCCACCCGGCAGGTCCTGCTCAACAAAATCGCCGAGGAAGCCGGCAAGCGCGCGCAATGGAGCAGCGTCACCGGCGTGAGTGTGACGACGGCACAACTCGCCGCGGCGTCAGCTACCGAGGTTGTCGAGTTCTTCGACGCCACCGGCCTCACCCACTCGAACCTGGGCTGAAGCAATGGGTGTCCCATCAGGCAATTTTTCTTCGGCATTCAGCGGCCGGCTTCAGGTGACGTTCAGCGCCGAGTACCTGACCAACGCTGGCAATGATTGGGGCAGCGGCGCGCTGGATCTGATCGTGCGCGGCTTCGTTGGCAGTGGGGGCACCAAGCAGACCACGATACTGAGCATTGGCTGCCAAAGCGCGGTGATCGAGCGCGACTACACCGGTGGCAGCGGCGACCTGCCCGTCGGCATGGAAGAGGTGTCGTACAGCCTGTCCGGGCCCAGCTCGATCACGGCCAAGAACCTGCGGATTGCGTGCGTGCTGATCAAGAGATAGTGGCACCGGCGGCCGCGGCGGGCAGTGGGAATACGAGCTCGGCAGGCCAATATCGGCGCGGCGTGATTGGGGTGAATCTTTCCCACACAACCGCGGCAAGGCAGCGCCAACGCTCGCTGCATGCGGAGAACTCTTAATCCGTTGGTCGAAGGTTCGAATCCTTCAGGGCCCACCACCTAACCTGTTGATTTGTATGGGCCTTCGCGCGATTGCGCTGGATGCCTCAACAGTGTTTGTTCTCGCAGAATTCCCACCGTGGGAATTTCGGTGCGCTCAAAGCGCATTCCTGCGCGCCACGCCGGATCGTTCGTAGACCTTGGCGGTGGTGGTTTTGCTTTGGTGCAGGTTGGGTACTTCGGCGGTCTGGTCGACGTGCTGCGTGACATAGAACGAGCGCAAGTCGTGGAAGGTGAATCGCGACTGCACGATGCCGGCGGCGGCAGCTTCGCGCATCAGCTTGCCCCACATTGCAGCGAAGCCGGCGGCGGTGTAGGGGTTGCCCTGGCGGTTGGGGAACACGGCACCCAGCGTGGTGTTTTTGGCCAGTGCTTGCAGCTCGCCCCGCAGCCCGAGCAGCGCGGGGCTGACGCGCACCCGCTCGATCTTTTCGACGCCCAGGCGCTGCTTCGCGCGGCGGATGCGTACTTCGTCGGCGCCGAACTGCGGCCAGTGCAGCGGCAGCATTTCGGCTTGTCGGCTGCCGGCAAGCGCTGCGAAGCGCGCGGCCATGACGACGATGCGCCACTGGCCGCCCTTGACCATAGCGTACCGGATCAGGGCTTGCAGATCTTCCACCGCTGGCGATGAGCTGCGGGCACGCTCGGGGTTGCGTCGCACCTGGCCGCCGCGGCAGGGGTTGTGCAAGGCCTCGCCGCGCTCGATGGCCAGGCCGATGAGGTTGCCGAGCAAGCTGATCTCGCGGTTTGCGCGCTTTGGGGCTTGGCCGCGCTCGATGCGCAGGTAACGTGACACGTCAGGCGCTGTGATTTCCGCGGCCGGGGTCTGGCCAAACACGCGCAATAGGTGCCCGCTGTACTCTGCGTAGTCGGATTGCGTGCGAGGGCGAAGACCGTGCCATGACGGCGAGGACTTATATTGCTCCCACAGCCGCGCAATGGTGCCGGTGTCGGTGGCCAGGCCGTTCATTTCCAGCACGGCCCGCAGCGCGGCGATGCGATCGGTTCCAAGACCGATGGGTTTGCCGCCGACCGGGTGGTAGCGGTAGGTGATGGTTTTGCCGTCAGCCCAGGGCCTTGTTTCCATCCTTGGCAGCAGGCCGGCAGCGCTGGCGCGATCGCGGGGTCTGGTCATGCTGCGGTGCTCCACTTGGGGCTGGTGGTGGGGCGTTGATTCTGCCCGTGCGAGCGATCCCAATCGGCTCGCTTTACCAGCGGGCGGCCGTTGGGCTTGCGAACGACCGGGACCTTGAGCACACGCGTGAGATAGCGCACCTTGGCCGCCGACTGGACCAGGCCAGCGCAGATGGTGTCGATCTCTTCGTCGGTCAGGCAGGCGGCGGGGATCATCAAGCGGCCTTGTCGAGCGGGCTGCGCACACCCCGCCCGCCACTTGATGCGGGCAAGACGTGCGTGTAGATCATCGTCGTCTCGACGTCCGCGTTGCCTAGCAGCTCTTGAATGGTGCGGATGTCATAACCATCCTGTAGCAGGTGGGTTGCGAACGAGTGACGCAGAGTGTGGGGTGTCGCTGGCTTGTGGATGCGGGCGGTTTTGACTGCGCGCGCCATCAGGCGCTGGATGCCGTCTTCGTGCAGGTGGTGCCGGCGGATCGCGCCGGTGCGCGGGCAGGTTGGATGGTGGTCGGTGGCAAACACCCACTGCCAGGCCCACGAGCTGGCCGCGCGCGGATACTTTCGGTCGAACGCGTGGGGCAGCTCGACATCGGCGCGGCCGGTGGCCAGGTCGACCGCGTGCCACTGCTCGCGCTGTGCGAGCACGTCGCGCAGCGCGGGCTCAAGGCTTTTTGGCAGCATGACGGTGCGATCCTTGTCGCCTTTGCCGCTGCGCACCGTGATCGCGCCGGCGCCGAAGTCGATGTCCTTGACGCGCAGGCGAAGCCCCTCCATCAACCGCATGCCGGTGCCGTAGAGCAGGCGCAGCACGATGCCGCGCACCGATGCGGCCGGGATCTGCTGCCACAGGCGCGCCACCTCGTCGCGGGTCAGCACGCAGGGCAGGCGCTGCGGTTGCTTGGCGCGCACGATGCCGTCGATGTAAGGCAGGTCGATGCCGAGTGCGTCGCGATACAAAAACAGCAACGCCGCAAGGGCCTGGCGTTGCGTGCTGGCGGATACGTTGCGCTCG
>JANNWF010000185.1:0-4648 GCA_031408455.1 Pseudoxanthomonas sp.
GCAACAAGCTATGGAATGCGGCGCGGTTTGTGTTGATGAACTGCGAGGGCGCCGATTTCAGCGCCACCCAGGGCGCGCCACCGCAACCGGTCACCGACGCCGAGAAATGGATCCTGACCCGCTTCGATGCATTGCTCGCGACGATTGACGAACAGTTTGCCGCCTACCGCTTTGATCTGGCCGCGCAAGCGATGTACGAATTCGTCTGGAACCACTATTGCGACTGGTTTCTGGAGTTGGCTAAACCTGCACTTGCCAGCAACGACGCGGCGGCGGTTGCCAGCACCCGACATACGTTGCTGTACGTACTGGAAGGCTCGCTGCGCGCCTTGCATCCGATGATTCCGTTTGTCACCGAAGAAATCTGGCAAGCAGTCGCGCCACGGCTGGGAATTGCTGGCGCGACCATTTGCGTCCAGCCTTATCCGCTGCGCAATCCCGAACTCTGTTTCACCGACGAGCGCGTCAACATCGAGTGGTTGCAGGCGGTGATCGCGGCGCTGCGGCGTCTTCGTAGCGAGCTCAACGTGGCACCGGCGAAGACCATCCGACTGCTGTTGGCGGGAGGCAGCGACAGCGACCGTCAACAGCTCGCCCGGTTCGCTGGTGCCATCGCTTTTCTGGTCAAGACCGACGAGCAGACCTGGTTGGAAGCATCGGTTTCACCGCCACCTTCTGCCGCCGCCGTGGTCGGTTCGCTCAGCTTGTTCGTGCCACTGGCCGGCCTCGTCGACCTCGATGCCGAGCGTGTCCGCTTGGACAAGGAGATCAAGCGCATCGCCGGTGAAATCGGCAAATGCCAAGGCAAGCTGGCGAGTGAGACTTTCGTCGCCAATGCGCCGGCAGCGGTGGTCGCGCAAGAACGGCAGCGTTTGCTGGATTGGCAGGCGCAGCACGCGGGGCTGTCTGAGCAACGCGAGCGGCTGAGTCATGAATGAAGCGCGATTGGCTCGAGTCTGAAGCAGTCTCAGCGCAAGATTAGTCGCGGCACCTACTCAGCCCCTCGTCATCCCCGCGTAGGCGGGGATCCAGTGCCTCTCAACCCCGCACTTGGTCGCAAGGAAGTGGATTCCGGCGTGCGCCGGAATGACGGGCTGAGGGGCTTGGCAACGACGGGTTGAATGACTTGGCCAGTTCAAGCGCGCTATGGAGATTCCGTCAGCATATGCCCGCTTGGCGCAAGCATCGCGGAAGCGGACAATCGAGCGATCTGGATTGCCGGCATAAGCATGACCACCAAGCTCAGCCTTTACTCATTCGTGCCGTTTGATCGCAGCGCGCGGGTGCGCTGGCTGTCGCATGAGCTCGGCATCACCATCGACGAACACAAACTCGACTTCGCAGGCGGTGAACACCGCCGCGAATCGCATCTGGCACGGCATCCGTTTGGTTTGGTGCCGGCGGTTGAAATCGATGGTCAATGGCGCTGGGAGTCGGTGGCCATTTGCCAGTCGTTGGCCGAGCAGCGGCCCGAAGCCGGCTTGACCGTGCCGTTGGCATCACCGGATCGCCCGCAGTATTTGTCGTGGCTGTTTTTTGCCGCCTCGACCTTTGATGCCGCGACATTCCTGGTATTTCGCTACGCCGCGTTGGCGCCCGATGAAGCGCTGCGCAAAGAGGCCCAAGCTGCGCTGATGCCGTTATTGATTCGGCTGGCAAGGCATATCGAGAACAACGACTATCTGCTCGGTGATCGCTTCACCCTGCCCGACATCGTGCTGGGTCATGCGGTCCAGTTGCTGTATCTGACCCGCGCCATCGATGACATTCCGACCTTGTTGCAATACCGCAAGCGGTTGGCGGCTAGGCCGGCGGCCAAGCAGGCTGGCGTGTTTACCCCGCGGCCATGACGGCAAGGTGATTTGATAAAAAGCAGCCGAGCAAGTTCGCGCGCTGCGCGCACGCCTTCGCTTCGCTCGGTCGGCTCTACCACAGCTGCGTTTAGCGAGCCCTTGTAGAGCCGAGCTTGCTCGGCTGCTTTTCGTGAGCGCTGAATCGACCTGAGAAGGCTCGCCTAAGCCACGCTCAACTCCCGCCCCATCACGATCGCATCCTCGCGGCCACCATGCGCCGGGTAATAGCGCGGCCGCCGACCGATTTCGCTGAAACCCAGCGATTCATAGAGAGCAATCGCGCCGGGATTCGAGGGCCGCACTTCCAGAAACACGCGCTCGGCGCGATGCCAACGCGCGGCGTCCAACATGCGCAAAACCAGCCGACGACCATGTCCTTGGCCTTGCACTTCTGGGGCGACACAGACGTTCAAGAGATGTGCTTCATCAGCAGCTACGCTGACCACGGCATAGGCAAAGATGTCGCCAAGGTCAGATTCCAATACCCAGCAGCCATAGCCTGCGCGCAGACAATCGCGAAATACGCCTATCGACCATGGAAACGCATACGAGGCCGCTTCGATGGCCAATACGTGCGGCAGATCCGCTTCGTGCATGGCACGCAGTTGGGTGGGCAAACTATCGGGACGAGGCTGCGCGCTCATCGCGGTGTGGACTCCACCAGCCCACGTCTGAGCCGACGCAACTGCGGCCACAATCCGCGACGGGTGGCCGCATCGTTGAGCAAAAGATCGAGTGGCGGAAGCACGACATCACTCTCGGTGGACCCCGCCAGCAGCAACTCAACTCCGTTGAGGTTGAGTCCGGCCGCGCGCAACACCGCGACCAGCATCTGTTGCGCGGCAGATTCCGCCGTCGCCGGAAAACTGGCTAGCGCAAATCGCGGTTGCATCGAATGCGCGTTGGCGGCCGACCGCTGATCGGGAAGGCTCGTCGTCTCGGAGACCGGCGCAAACCCGACAGCAGCGTGCACCTGCCGAAACACCTGATAGCCCATCGCCTGTAGCAAGCGCTGTTGCTCTGCGCTCCAGCTAACGACTGCCATTTCAGACACCGGCAGCCGCTTGCAGATCACGCAGAAAATCGGCCAGCACTTTGTCCAAAGCATCACCCATGGCTGTCACCGAGTCTTTGACCGATGGCCCTGAGCCGGGCACTTCGGCACTGTACTCGCGCAGCAGCAATGGCAGCTCGTTGTCGCTACTTTCCACGCGCAATTGCAACTGCACTACCGACACCCAACCGGTCGCGCGCAAGACCCGCTCGAAGCGTTCGATGCGGCCACTCACCCGCAGCCGTACGGCCTGCGAGGGAAGCCGATCCGCCACCACAGTCGAGGCATTGAAATCGCGCAAGGCTCCTATCAAACGGCGCTGCAACATGCGTACCGGCGGATCGACCCATAGTTGGTAGTGGTAGGCACGCAAGCGTGCGGCTTCGGGATCGAGGCTGTAGATCAGCGCTTGATCCGAGTACAGACCATCGGCAATCAAGGTGTCGACACTGATCGGTTGCGCGAACAACGGCGTCGGCAAGGCGACCACCGCAGCGCGCGAAGGCAAGCGGAAGTAGGTGGTATCAGGGATGCCAGAAGTCGAGGCACAACCGCCGAGCAGCACGATCAGGAAACTGATCCACGCCAGAATAAACACAGAACCCTGCCCGCGTCGGCGCATGCTCATTCTTCCACCTCATCTTGCGGTGCGGTAAACAGCAGCCGATTGGGGCTGCGGCGAATCTCGCGGCTGAACTCATCGAAATTGCGACTCGACGATTCCAAGTGGTGAGTGATCGCATCGATGCGCTGCGCGATCGCGCCGATGCTGAGCTCGATATCGGCCACCGACTGTCGCAGCGCGGGGCGGTTCTCATCCACCGCCGCATTCAACGACACCAGCAACATGTCGGCTTGCGCTTTGGTGGTCTTCAGCTCGGCCGCCAGAATGCGCACATCGTGCAAGGTGCCAGCGATGGCTTCACGATTTGGCTCATCCAGCACCGCGTTGATGGAATCCGCCGCCTTGTTTAGACGCTCCAGCAGCTTTTGTGATTCCAGCACCAACCTCGGCGCGCCTTCATCCAGCGTCGCGCCCAGCGAATCCACCCGCAGCGCCAAAGTCTCGATCAAGGGACGAATACGTTCCTTCGACAACACGGTCAGCTCGCCCGCCAACTCGTTCATCGCCGCAAACACGTCACCGCCTTCCTCTCCAGTCAATTCGCCACCCGCAGGTAACGGCTCCGGGCTGGACCCTTCGCGGATGCCAATGGCCATATCTGCCAACAAGCCCGACGACTGCCGCGCCGCGATGCTGTCGGACGGAATCGGCCAATCCGACTGCACTCCCAACTCCACCCGATAACGCGTGCGCCCGGTTTCTCGCTGCGGCTCGATGCCAATCACCTGCCCCACCTTGAAGCCTTCGTAATACACCGGCGCGCCAAAGCGCAATCCAGACACATTCGCGAACTGCACGTAATAACTGGTCGTGTCCCCGCCGCGACCGGTGATCGCCGCCAACGTTGACAGCAAGATGCCGAGCGCCACCAGGACGATGACGCCGACGAGGACGTAGTTGATGTTGTCGCGTTTCATAGTGGGCTCGCGCTCTTTTCACCTGCGGTGGGCTTGGTTTGGTACTCGGTCTGCCGGCGCTTTTGCCCGTCATTCCAACGGAGGCCGGAATCCGGCTTTTCAAGCCTCTCTCGCTGTCTGTTGTCTTGTCGCACCGTTTCGTCCGCCTCCGCGGCGGCCGAGTCACTTTTCTTTGCTTAGCCAAAGAAAAGTAAACAAA
>JANNWF010000186.1:0-6576 GCA_031408455.1 Pseudoxanthomonas sp.
CCGATCTGGGGACCGACGAACTCGCTGCTGATAACTCGCCCCTTGTTGTCGGGCAAATTGATGGCTTCCAGAATGGCACCACCGGTTTGCTCGGCATTGACTTGCCCGGCGCGCGGTTGCAGGCGTATGACAATGTCTGACTCGGAACCGAAGTTCTGCACCATCGCCCGCTCATAGCCGGCGGCATCAAGGTTGGCGCGCACCGTCTCGATGTTGACTGGCTTTTCAAACTGCAGCTCAGCCGCCGTACCGCCGGTGAAATCGAGCGCGTAGTTGAGACCACGTGTTGCAAGCAGCAGACACGCCGCCAACAACAGCACGCTGCCAACAACAAGTGCGATTTGGCGCAGGCGGAGGAAGTCGACGTTGGTGTCGTAGGGAACAATATTGAGCACGGGACGATCCTTAAAATGGGGCGCGCTAGATGGAGACGCGCTGAAGCTTGCGACGGCGGCCGTAGATCAGCGACGCGATGCCGCGGGAAACCGACACGGCGGCGTACATCGAGGTCAAAATGCCGATGCACATCGACACCGCAAAACCCTTCACCGGCCCGGTGCCGAAGGCAAACAGCGCCAAGCCCGCCAGCAGCGCGGTGACGTTTGCGTCCCAAATGGTGCCGGCCGCCTTGTCGTAACCCGTCGCGATGCTTGCCATGGGCGTGTTGCCGACCCTCAGCTCCTCGCGGATGCGTTCGTTGATCAACACGTTAGCGTCAACCGAGAGCGCCACGGTCAATGCGATACCGGCCAAACCGGGCAAAGTCAGGGTGGCGCCGATCAGCGACATCACTGCAATCACAAACAGCATGTTGGCTAGCAAAGCCAAGTTGGTGATCACGCCAAACATGCGGTAATAAACGACGAAAAAAATCAGCACGAACAGGAAGGAAAAGCCCACCGATTGCCAGCCACGCTTGATGTTCTCTTTACCCAGGCTCGGGCCAATGATGCGCTCGGAAACGATATCAACCGGAGCTTCAAGCGAACCCGCCCGCAACAGCAGCGCTAACTCGGCAGCTTCCTGACTGCTGCCAAGGCCGGTGGTCTGAAAGTTGCGCCCGAACACACCTTGGATGTTTGCGACCGAGATCACTTCCTCGGTGATGCGAACGGTCTTGACGTCCTTTCCATCAACCACGCGGGTCTCGGGGTTGCGCTCGATGAATACGACCGCCATGCCGCGGCCAACGTTCTCAGTAGTGAAGTCGAGCATGCGCTCGCCAGCGACGGCATTGAGTCGCACCGAAACCATCGGCGAGCCGTCCTGGGGATCAAAGCCAGCGTTGGCATCAACCAGTTGATCGCCCGAGGCGATCATTCGGCGTGACAGCAACACCGGGATCCGCTCACCATCCGGACCCACTTCGCGGCGGTAGTAAAGGCGAGCCTCTGGTGGGACACGACCGCTGCGCTTTGCCTCGTAAGCGGATGTGGCTCCGTCGCCGATCACGGCGCGATATTCCAACGTGGCCGTGGCGCCTAGGATTTTCTTGGCCTGTGCCGTGTCCTGCACACCCGGCAACTGCACCACAATGCGGCTTGTGCCTTGGCGCTGAATTACCGGATCGGCCACACCGAGTTCGTTGATGCGGTTGCGCAAGGTGCTGATGTTCTGCTCCAACGCCTTGTCGGTGATGGTCTTGATCTCAGCTTCAGCAATCCGCGCTTGCAGCAAGTCAGCGTCTAAGCCATCTTCCAATTGCAGTTCGGGCACGTCACGGCCAATCACCTGAGCGGCGGCGGCACGGTCCTCGGCTTTGCGCAAGCGCACATCAATGCCATTGCTGCTGCGCTCAACAACGACATAACCGATCTCGTTGTCGCGCAGCAGCACGCGAATGTCTTCGGCAAATCCGTTCTCTCGCTTCTCGAGCACAGCGCGCTGATCGACTTCCATGAGGAAATTCACGCCGCCTTGCAAATCAAGCCCGAGGACCATGGGCCGGGCACCGAGCGCTTGCAACCAGTCTGGAACGGTCGAAGCCAAGTTAGGCGCCACCACATAGTTCCGTCCAAGTTCCTCGCGAACGATATCAGTGGCGTGGATCTGCACGTTCGGATCGAGCAAGCGCACCAGCAGATTGCCCTGCTCGATCTCAGCCGCTTTGTGCTGGATGCCTGCCGCCTTGAGCATGTCCACCACCCGTCCACGCAACTTCTCATCGACCACGCCACCGCGTGTTCCAGTCACCTGCAGCGCGGTGTCTTGCGGGAACACATTCGGCAAGGAGTAGATCAGGCTAACAGTGACCAGCAGCGCGATGACCGCGTACTTCCAACGAGCAAACTCAAGCATACGGATTACCGATGTCGCGACCGCGAGGCCGCTTGGGTGAAAAGGAGAGCAATCAGTCGACCTTTGTCATCGAGTCAAAAACTCGGCAACGCCACCTGACTGAAGCGGCTAACGCTGGATCGACCCGCTCAGGCGGCTTTCAGTGAGCCCTTCGGCAACACCGTGGTGATCGCTTGGCGCTGAAATTTGATGACGACGTTGTTGCTGACTTCGACACTGATGAATGCGTCGCCAATGTCGGCAACCCGCCCGACCATGCCGCCAGAAGTCACCACCTCGTCACCCTTCGCCAAAGCCGCCAACAGCGCACGATGCTCTTTGGCACGCTTGCTCTGCGGACGCAGCACAAAGAAATAGAACACTACAAAGAACAGGCCAAACATCAGTGGCAGCTGCCACACCGGTGGTTGTTGTCCAGCCGCTTGGGCCATCGCAGGAGAAATGAAGAAGTCGAGCAGATTCATGAGGCGGTGAGTGTCCGTCAGTTGCGTGTGGCGATTCGAGAGAACCTCGAACCCGCCGCGAAAAGCGCGTGATTATGCCACGTGGGGGCGGGTTGGCTGATTTCTAGGGGTCGCGTCGGCTTTTGCCGCGGCGGCGGCGGGCGCGATTGGCACTTCCGGTTCGCGATGGGGGTTGGGTTGTCATTCCGGCGAATGCCGGAATCCACTTCCTTGCGCTTCACTCGCACTTAATTGCCTTGTGGCCAAGTTTCGGCCACCTCAGCGGTGGCCGAGTCACTTCTCTTTGCTTCGCCAAAGAGAAGTAACCAAGAGAAAGGCGACCCCGATGTGGCGCTCGCGAAGAAGCCGCGAGTTCGCGGCGATTGGGAGGGGTTTTTGACCGGGCGAAGCGAAGGCGTGGGCGAAGCCCCGACAGCACATCCATGTGCTGGCAAAAACGCACGCGCATCCATGCGCGCACCCCGTTCCGGGCCTTATCTCCCAACCGCCGCCGCCACAAAGGGGACCTGACATCCAGAGCCAAAGCCAAAGCGTGCTGGCTGGAGGCTAATCACTCTTGATGCTGGTGCTGTTTGATGGTGCTGTTTGATGGTGCTGTTTGCTGTTGCTCTTGCTGTTGGGCCCCGTCATCGCGCCGAGCAGCGCAGCCGGGCTCGGGGGAAAGGCGCGCATGTCCGAGCACATGGATGTGCGTGCTCGCCGCTTCGCGGCCGCCTTCGCTTCGCTGGGTCGCGCCGGCCCGAGTCCGGCGAGCAGCGCAGGGAACGGCGAAGCCGCGCGATGCTCGGGTCGCCTTTCTTTTGGTTACTTTTCTTTGGCGAAGCAAAGAAAAGTAACTCGGCCACCGCTGAGGTGGACGAAACCCTGCGGAGAGCCATCAAAAAGCGAGAAAAGCGAAAGCTGGACTCCGGCCTACGCCGGAATGACGAAAATCACACTCAATTAGTCAGCGCCAACGCGCGCCGCGTAGAACCCCGCAACGAACTCATCCAACCGAGACCCAGCAATCGCTGACCGCAGGTCACGCATCAAATCCTGGTAGTAGTGCAGGTTGTGGATCGTCGCCAGCATCGGCCCGAGCATCTCGTTGCAGCGGTCCAAGTGCCGTAGGTAGGCGCGACTGAAGCCGTTGGCGCAGGTGTGGCAGCTGCAGTCGGGATCGATGGGCCGAGTGTCCTGCGCGTACTTGGCGTTGCGGATCCGCAGCGTGCCGAAGCGGGTGAACAGGTGGCCATTGCGGGCGTTGCGGGTGGGCATCACGCAATCGAACATGTCGATGCCGCGGCGCACGGCTTCGACGATGTCTTCGGGCCGGCCTACACCCATCAAATAGCGTGGGGCGTCCTCAGGTAGCAACGGCACCGTGTCATCCAGCGTGCGCTCACGTTCGTCTTGCGGTTCGCCGACGGCAAGGCCGCCGACCGCGTAGCCATCGAATCCGATTTCGATCAGTCCGGCCGCCGATTTTTCGCGTAGCGCCGGATACACACCGCCCTGCACGATGCCAAACAACGCAGCGTCATTGCCAGCATGGGCAGCACGCGAGCGCGCCGCCCAGCGCAAGGACAGTTCCATCGAATCGCGGGCCACTTTTTCGCTGGCCGGATACGGTGTGCATTCGTCGAAAATCATCAACACATCGCTGTCGAGCACGCGCTGGATCTGCATGCTGACTTCGGGCGACAGAAACACCGCGGCACCATCGACTGGCGACGCAAACTTCACCCCTTCTTCGGTGATCTTGCGTCGATGTGCGAGCGAGAAGACTTGGAATCCACCGGAGTCGGTGAGCATGGGGCCATCCCAACCGATGAACTTGTGCAGGCCGCCAAACTTCTCGATGACCTCAAGTCCTGGCCGCAGATACAGATGGAAGGTGTTGCCCAGAATCATCTCGGCACCCAGCGACTTGATGTCGCGCGGCAACATGGCTTTCACCGAGCCGTAGGTGCCCACCGGCATGAACGCCGGCGTCTCGACGGTGCCGCGCGGAAAGTGCAGGCGTCCGCGTCGCGCACGTCCGTCGTTGGCGATCCGCTCGAAGCGCATGCGACTCATGCCTGCACCTTCTCGGCAGGATCCTGCGTCGCGTCAGCGGGAAACAACAACATGGCGTCGCCATAGGAAAAAAACCGATAGCGCTGTTCAACCGCATGGCGATACGCGGCCAGCACTCGCTCGCGGCCGGCGAATGCACAGATCATCATCAACAGGGTGCTCTCGGGCAAATGGAAGTTGGTGATCAGCGCGTCGACTGAGCGAATGCGATAACCCGGAAAGATGAAAATCTGCGTCTCGCCCGCAAACGGCAAGATGGCGTCGTCGCGGCGGGCAGCCTCGAGTGCGCGCAACACCGTGGTACCGACCGCAATCACGCGACTTCCCGCCGCGCGGGTACGCTGAATCTGCGCGCACAACTCGGCACCGACGTTCAGCCACTCACTGTGCATGGTGTGATCACGCAGATGCTCGGCGCGCACTGGCTGAAACGTACCGGCGCCGACATGCAAAGTGACATGGCCAAACTGGATACCACGCGCTTGCAGCTGATCCAACAGACCGCTATCGAAATGCAATCCCGCCGTGGGCGCCGCCACCGCCCCCAGTTCGCGCGCAAACACGGTTTGATAACGCTCAAGGTCAGCATCACCTGCGGCGCGCGTGATGTAGGGCGGCAGCGGCAAACGGCCGATGCGCAGCAGCAGCTTTTCGAGGGGTTCTGGACCCGCAAATCGCAGCCGATAGAACTCGCCCTCGCGCCCCAGCACTTCGATCTCACCGCCCGCATCCAAAGTAATCTTGGCACCCGCTTTGGGCGACTTGCTGACGCCAAGCTGCGCACGCGCCTCGTGCGCGCCGAGCACACGTTCAATCAGAATTTCGACGCGCCCGCCGGTCTCCTTTGTGCCATACAGCCGTGCAGGCAAAACGCGGGTGTCGTTGAAGATCAGCAAATCGCCGGCGCGAAGAAACTCGCCAAGGTCGGCGACACCGCTGTCCAGCACGGGCTGCGGTGGCGCTGGAACGACCAGCATGCGGCTCGCGGAGCGCTCCGGGAGCGGCGCTTGCGCAATCAATTCTGGGGGCAATTCGTAATGAAAATCGGCGCGCTTCAAGGCGGCATCACTGCATCAATGGACCCCGATTGTAGCCGCTGAGAGAGACAGCTGATTTAGCCGCGTGGCTGCCTCGTGATATCCTGCGCGGCTTCGAAAGCCTTTTCTAACAAGCGATTGCGCGCCATTGCCGCGCTGGGAGCCGCCCTCATGAACACCTCATCCAACCGCCTCGTCACCCAGCTTCAGGAGCTGCGCAGCTACGGCGGCAAAGTCCGCACCCAAGGCCTGCCGGACAGTCTGATCGAGGCAATGGCCGCCGCGCATCCGCTGTTGGTGGAAGCGGTTGAATCAGCGGTTGTGCTGCATCGTGCTCTGCGCGCGGAATTTGACGACGTGCTCCGCGCTGATGAAGTCGAGCAAGTTCGCCAAGCACAGTCGGGTTTTCTGAACTTCTATGCCGACGATGCCGTAAACCCGTACGTCGCGTTGACGGCACGTGGGCCGTGGATGATCACCTTGAATGGCGCGGTGATCCACGATTCCGGCGGCTACGGCATGCTCGGATTTGGGCACACGCCGGAGCCTGTGCTCAGCGCCTTGGCGCAGCCGCAAGCCATGGCCAATATCATGACGCCCAACCTCGCCCATCTGCGCTTTGCGCGTGCCTTGCGGGCCGAAATTGGGCACACGATCGGCGGTTGCCCGTATGCCAAATTCCTGTGTCTGAATTCGGGCTCGGAGTCGGTAACGCTGGC
>JANNWF010000187.1:0-33242 GCA_031408455.1 Pseudoxanthomonas sp.
ATCGAACCGGCGTACGCGGCTTTGCAGGCCGCTACATGACCACTCTGCCACCAGGCCGGAGGCTGCCTTCGACGTGTTCGTCGATGGCGTTGACTCGTTGCAACCAAAACCTACGTTACCAAAAGAAAACCCCGGCAGAACCGGGGTTGTCTCGAATGCTTGGAGCGGGAAACGAGACTCGAACTCGCGACCTCGACCTTGGCAAGGTCGCGCTCTACCAACTGAGCTATTCCCGCACTGAGCCGCGCATCTTACGGAATGGCACGGCGTTGTCAATATGTTGCAACGCAAAAAGTGTCCAAATTCGCCTATTCACCATCGTTGTTGGCGCGCATGGCAGGCCACGCGGCGCGCAGGTAGGCCGCGCCCGACCATAGAGTTAGCGCCGCTGCAACCGCCAGCAAGGCTTCACCCAGCTGGAAAATCGGTATTGGCCCGAGATCAACCCGATACAGCAACATCACCAGCGCGACCATTTGCAGGATGGTCTTGATCTTGCCGACCATGGCCACACGCACCGTGTTTCTCTGACCGATCTCGGCCATCCATTCGCGCAGCGCGGAAATGGTGATCTCGCGGCCGATGATGACGGCGGCGATCAGCGCCATGAAGATGGTGTTGTGGTGCTGCACGATCAGAATCAGCGCCACCGCGACGGCCAATTTGTCAGCCACCGGGTCAAGAAAGGCACCGAAGGCCGAATACATGTTGAAGCGGCGCGCAATCCAGCCATCCAGCCAATCGGTAATCGCACCCAAGGCGAAGATCAGCGCGGCGGCAAAGTTCGTCCACTTGTAAGGCAGAAAAAAAACGATCACCAGCACCGGAATCAGCGCGATCCGGAACAGCGTGAGCAAGGTAGGGACGGTCAGGCGCATGCGTCGGCTCACTGACTTCCAAGGCGTGTTTTGCTGTCGATCATGTCGAAACTGTGTCCTCAAATCCATGCAGCGCGCCGTAAACCCGCCGCGCCAGTTCCGCGTTGATGCCGTCGACGCGGGCGATCTCTTCGATGCCGGCGATTTTCAGACCCGCCAAGCCGCCGAAGTGCTTCAGCAGCTTAACTCGTCGGCGTGCGCCGATGCCTTCGATGGACTCCAACACGCTGGTTTCGCGCGCCTTGCCGCGGCGAGCACGGTGGCCGGTGATGGCGAAGCGATGCGCTTCATCGCGCACTTGCTGAATCAGCTGCAGGCCGGCCGAATCAGCACCCGGACGCAATTCGCGGCCGTCAGCGAGGATCAAGGCCTCATGGCCAGCGCGGCGCTCCACGCCTTTGGCCACGCCTATGACAGTGATGCCGCTCACTTCCAGTTCTGCGAACACGTCCTGTGCCTGCGCCAGCTGACCTTTGCCACCGTCGATCAACAGCAAGTCAGGCAGGACCCCGTCGGCTTGGCCGCGTCGAAAGCGCCTGAGCAAGGCTTGGCGCATGGCGGCGTAGTCGTCGCCGGGTTCGATATTGGCGATGTTGAAGCGCCGATACTGCGCGCGTGCCGGGCCTTCGCTATCGAACACCACGCAGGAAGCCACGGTCGCCTCGCCTTGGGTGTGGCTGATATCGAAGCACTCGATGCGCTGCGGCGGCGTGGGCAAGTCCAGCAGCGCTTGCAGCGCGCTCAAACGACGCTGCTGCGCGGCGCTGGAGCTGCGCTCGGCGGCCAAGGCGTGGACGGCATTGAGCTTTGCCAGATCCAGATGCCTCGCGCGCTCCCCGCGCACCGAATGAGTGAGACGCACGGCGCGACCAGCGCGCTCGCTGAGTACCGATTCGATCAACTCGCGGTCAGCGATCTCGCGATCAAGAATGATCTCGCGCGGCGGCGGAAAGCCAAGGTAATGCTGGGTGACAAAGGCCGCCAATACTTCGGCCAAGTCGTCCACGCCATTCAAGCGCGGCCAGAAGCTGCGGCTGCCCAAGTTCATGCCATTGCGAAACGACAGCAACAATACGCAGGCTTGGCCGCCATCGATGGCGCAAGCCAGCACGTCCAAATCAGCATCGTCACCATTCGAATGGTGCTTCGCCTGCACCTTGCGCAGGTTGCCTACCAAGTCACGCAGGCGCGCCGCGCGCTCAAACTCGAGCAGGCCGGCAGCGGCATCCATTTCGCTGCCCAGCTCGTTGGTCAACTCGCTGTTCTTGCCATCCAGAAACAAGCTGGCGCGACGCAGGCTGAGCGCGTATTCGCTGGCGTTGATGAAGCCCACGCAAGGCGCGCTGCAGCGCTTGATCTGATATTGCAGACACGGCCTGCTGCGGTTGCGAAATACACTGTCTTCGCAGCTGCGCAGCAAAAACAGTTTGTGAATGGCGTTCAGCGTTTCGCGAACCGCCATGACGCCCGGAAATGGCCCGAAATAGCGATCCTTGTCACTGCGACTGCCGCGATGAAAGGCAATCCGCGGAAACTCCTCGCCGACAGTGATGCGCACATATGGAAAGCTCTTGTCGTCGCGCAGCAGCACGTTGTAGCGCGGCTTGAGCGACTTGATCAGCTGATTCTCGACCAGCAGCGCCTCGCCTTCGCTGCGGGTGACCGTGATCTCGATGGCGGCGATCTGGGCGATCATCGCGGCCAATCGCGGCTCGCGTGCGGCGCCGCTGAAATAACTCGATACGCGTTTTTTCAGTGACGCTGCTTTGCCGACGTACAACACGCTGCCATCCGCGGCGAGCATGCGGTAGACGCCTGGCTCGGCGGTCATCCGCCGCGTCGCCTTGCGACCATCGAAGGCCGCGACTTCCTGCACCGAGGTTAGCTCTGCGCCCAATGGCATTTCCTTGCGCCCATTCATCCCTAATCGTCATTCCCGCGACGGCGGGAATCCAGTGGCTTGGGCATCGACGGCTACCTCCAGAAGCACTGGATCCCCGCCTACGCGGGGATGACAGTCATTGAGGAGGTGCCATTAGGCGCTGAAGAAGGCTTGGTAACACCCACTCACTCGCCGATCGGAATTCGACGCGCCACCTTCGCTTCTGGATCGATCCGCAGCACTTCGTGCGCGTTCGTGTTGGACACGTACAACGAACCCTGACTCACGGTGATGCCCACGGGCTCGTTGAGGCGATAGTCGAGATCGAATCTCCGCACTTCACCGCCACCCAGCCGCAGCATCCGCAGGCAGCAGTTGTAACTATCGACCACCCACAAGACGGGCGCGCGCGGGTCAAGAACCAGTCCATTCGGATACTGCAGCATCGCTGACGCGCGGCTGCCGTCCTCATTTCCGAACGAAAATACGCCCTGCCCGACCAAGGTTTGCACTTGTCCGGTGCCGAGATTGAAGGAACGAATCGCCGAGCTGGCGGCATCGGCGATGTATAGCGTTTGTTGCACCAAGGCCAAGCCCGAGGGCTGGGCGAAGGACGCGCTATGCGCCGGCCCGTCACTCAGTCCCAACTGGCCGGAACCCGCCAAGACCGACAACTTGCGTTGCACCAAGTCGTATTCCCAGACTTGATTGGCGCCGGCCATGGCGATGAACAAGCGATCCGACGAACCGACGATGTCGCAAGGCAGATTCATTGGCTGCTGGCGCGGATCAGCCTTGCCGACACTGGAGTAATCGCCAACTCGACCCGTGCCGGCCAAGGTTTCGACTTCGCCGGTCAGCAACTTGATCCGTCGCAGCGAGTGATTGCCGCTATCCAGTACGTACAGCAAATCCTTGGCCAGCCAAAGCGCGCGTGGCGCGTTGAAGCCGGCTTCACCGCCTGCGCCATCCAGATTGCCGGCATTGCCAGACCCAAACTGTCGCAGGATGCGGCCCTCAGGCGTGCATTCGATAATTCGATGATGGCCAGTGTCGGCGACGTAGATATGTGCGCCAGTCGCCGCCAATCCCATCGGGAATTGCAGCGGCTGCCGCGGCTCGGGGCGCGATACCGAGGGCACGCTGTCGAACACCCGGTCAGCGGATCCACTTTGATCGAGAATCTGGTTGATACGCTGATCCAGTGCATCGCGTTGCATATCACCCTGCACGCTATGCACCACCTGCCCTTGCAGATCGAGCAGCACCACCGTCGGCCACGCACGCACGCCGTAGTGCTGCCAGGTAATGAAGTTGGGATCGTGCGCAACCGGGAACCGCACACCCAGTCGATTGATCGTCTTCAACGCCAAGCGTGCTTGCCGCTCGGCCTCGAACTTGGGCGTGTGGATGCCGATCACGATCAAGCTGTCGGAATGCCGCGCCTGCAAGAAGCGCAAATCCTCCAGCACATTGCAGCCGTAGGCCGAGCCGGCGCTGAAGAATACGAGGGCGACCACCCGGCCACGCTGGGCCGCAAGCTTCACCGGCGGCGCATTCAACCACTCGAGCGAACTGGAAAACTCTGGCGCTAGACTCATGCGTGGGGCTCAAATGCTCGCGTTTAGATCAGTACGGACTAGCAGCCGGCCGATTATGCCTGTTCGCGTGGGTCTGTCTGCGTGGGCGAGCTTGCTGATGAGCGCAGCTTAGCGATCAGACCCTCGCTGGCGCGGGTCAGCAGGTCGAACACTTTATCGAAATCGCGGCGGTCGCCGTAGTACGGATCAGGCACCTCGCCCGCAGACACGGCGCCTGCCCAATCCAGCAGCAAGCCCAGCTCGGCACTCGCATCGCTGGGTCGCAGACGCTGGAGTTCGGCAAGATTCTGGCGATCAGCGGCAAGGATCAGATCAAACCGATAGAAGTCCTCGATGCACACTTGCCGCGCGCGCAAGTCATCGATGGGCATGCCGCGCTGTCTTGCGACTGAGCGGGCGCGCGGATCAGCCGCCTCACCGGCGTGAAACCCTAAGGTACCGGCGGAATCGACCTCGATACGTAATCCAGCCGAAGCAAAGGCCGCGCGCATGATGCCCTCGGCCAAGGGCGAGCGGCAGATATTGCCCATGCAGACGAAGAGGATGCTGTTCATTGTCGAATATCCATCAAATATGCAGGGATTGGAGGGTGCCGCTCCCGCAGCGCTGGGACTGAAAGCAGCATCGACTAGTTCTCACCCATCAACCGCGACGCCATCAACTCTCGAACCCGCTGCAAATCCGCCGGCGTATCAATACCTGCTGGAATTTCCACGGGACTGATCGCCACCGCGATCCGCCAACCGGCTTCCAACACCCGCAACTGCTCCAACGACTCAACTTGCTCCAGTGCACCGGGCGGCATCGCCGCGAACTCACGCAGCGCACCCACTCGATAGGCATACAAACCGATATGGCGTAGCCAGTGCCGTCCCACTAGCCCTACTCGATCCTGCGCGAAGCGGTCGCGATCCCACGGAATCGGCGCGCGACTGAAGTACATCGCATCACCCGCCGCATTGCGTACCAGCTTGACGCAGGCCGGGTCGAACAAGTGGGCGGATTCATCCAGCGGCACCGCCAGCGTCGCCATCGGCGCGGAACTCGCATGCAAGCACAACGCGACGGCGCGAATGGCCGCGGGCGGCGCCAGGGGTTCATCGCCTTGCAGATTGACCACGATGCGATCGTCCACCCAGCCTTGCAGCGCCGCGCATTCGGCCAAACGATCTGTGCCGGAGACGTGATCGGTACGGGTCATCTGCACCTGCAAGCCAAGTGGCAAAACGGCGTCGGCGATGCGTTGATCGTCGGTGGCAACGATCACAGCGGACGCGCCGGCCTCGCGCGCTCGTCTGGCGACGTGAACGATCATCGGCTCCCCGGCAATGTCAGCCAGGGGCTTGCCTGGCAAGCGCGAAGAGGCGTAGCGCGCCGGAATGGCGACCACAAAGTCGAACGGTTCAGTCATCGGGTGAGACTCGCAAAGGTCAACAGGCGGGCGTGGACAGCATCAAGAAATGCCGGATCCAGCAGGCAATCCGCCGGCACGTAATACCAATTCGGCCGGCTGAATGCGCGGCACTTCACCGCGTCTTTTTCGGTCATCAACAGTGGCCGCCCGTCGTCAAACGCAAAGTCACCGGCTTGGAATGGATGATGATCGGCAAATGGATGCAGGCTCGCCGACACGCCTGTGCCAGCGAGCGCAGCGAAGAACCGGGCGGGATCAGCAATTCCCGCCATCGCGTTGATGGCTTCGCCACGAAAACTATCCAGCCCGCGCTCACCCTTGCCATCCAGCCGCACTGCTCGCTCGATCTGCAAGGCCATTGGCCATGCATCAGCAATGGCGGCGACGGCAGCTTCGTTCGCTGCGCTTATTGTCACCCTATCGCCATTCAGCACTCGAAAGTCGCAGCGCGCCGCGCGCGACGGCAATTCGCGCAGCGGCCCCGCCGGCAACAAGCGGCCGTTGCCAAACAGTCGTCGACCATCGATCACCAATACTTCGATATCGCGCGCCAAGGCCAAGTGCTGCAAGGCATCGTCAGCGATCAGCACATTCACATCGCGCAGCGTGCGCAACAAACGCCCTGCATCTGCGCGCCGCCGCGCCACCGCCACCGGCACGCCGCTGCGCTCGGCGATCAAACACGGCTCGTCACCAAACCGGGTCGGATCGGGTGCAGCTGGCAGCAAGGTCGCATGCTGCGTGTCCCCGCCAAACCCACGCGATACCACCCCAGGCCGCCAGCCACGTGCCCGTAACCCTTCCACCAACGCCAACGTCAACGGTGTCTTACCCGCCCCGCCAACAGTGAGATTTCCAACGACCACCACGGGGCAGTCGAGGCGTTCAACCGCAAGCCAGCCCGACCGATACAGCGCACGTCGAAGCCCCACCATGCCTGCAAATAGCCATGCAAGGGTAAGCAGACCTGGCCCGGGTGTTTTGCCCTGATACCAGCGTTCTTCCAGCCATCGGGTCACCCCAGTTATGCGCAAAGCCATTTACGGGCCAAAGCTTGCTGACCCACAGACAGACTTAGCATGCACACCTCAAGTCGCGCGGCTACTGACGCCGCGCTCGCCGCCGAATGATCCACTGCCCTCCACAGCGAGGCAATGACCAAGACGATGTTGCGCGCGAATGGGCCTGCACTCGCGGTGGCGCGGGCTCCGCTTTGGTCGCGGCGACACTTCAACCGGCAGTGCAATCGCGCCGCCACAACAAACACAGGTTGTTGGCCGGCATGGCCACGGCTTCCAAGCCCTCAAAGCCAATGCTTGCGGCCAGCGCGTCGACCGCTTCAAGATCACGAATGCCCATGGCGGCACTGTCCGCACGAAGCTGTGCATCGAAGCGTTCGTTGCTCTCGCTGGTGTGTGCTCCAGCGCGCCGAAACGGTCCGTAAATCGCAAGCCGAGAATTACCAACAAGCACGCGATCCAACCCGAGAAACAGTGCTTCGACTTCCGGCCAACTCATGATGTGCAGGGTGTTGGCGCTGAACGCTGCATCGAAGCTGCCCGGTGGCCAAGTAGACGAACTCACGTCCAATGCCAGAGGCACGGGCGTGTTATCTAGCTGCGCTTCCTGCAACCATTGGCGGATGCCTGGCAAGCGCTCCACCCGGTCGGAACATTGCCAATTCAATCCGGGCATCGCCGCCGCAAAGTGCACCGCGTGTTGGCCAGTGCCGCTGCCAATTTCAAGTACTGAATGCCGATCGGCGAAAAATGCGCGCAGCACGGCCAAGATGGGCTCGCGATTGCGCTCGCAGGATGGTGAGAAGGGCTTTTCCATCACTGCAGACGACTATCCTCCGAACAGATCTTCCAGCGGCACCTGCTGGGGATCGCGATACAACAGCTGTCGCCAACCGCTGCGCTCGAACGGTTGCCAGCTGTCGGGTCGCTGCGCGAGTCGATCCGCAATCGCCCACAACACGATGGGATTGACGCCCAAGCCCAAATGACTGGCGCTGACTTCGATGTTCTCCGCGCGATCAACCGCCGGATTCAGGCTCATGCGCCAATCGACCACGCCGTCTGACTTGCTCAGGATCGAGGTCATTGGCACCGGCGGATGGCCGCCCATCATGCGCTGCAGGCGCGGATCGCTGGCGCTCATGCCGCTGGCCCACTCGAACACGCGGGTGGCATTGCTGCCGTTGCCATCGCCGCTCAAGGGTGAGCCCAAGGTGATCACACATCGCACGCGCTCGGGCATGCGCACCGCCAGCGCGCGTGCCATCGCCCCGCCTAGTGACCAGCCAATGATACTGACCGGTGATCCGTGCTGGTCCTCCAATGCTTTGATGCGGGCAATGAGTTTGGGTAGCAAGCCGGCGCGTGGACCGCGGTTGATGCCCTGCTCCCACGGATACGCGGCATAGCCGAGCGTTTCCAGGAAGCTGCGCAACGGCCACGTGCTGCTGTCGCCAGCGATCAATCCAGGCAGCACGATCACCGGATGACCATCGCCTTTGGGTGCGCGGCCAAACCAAGGCGCGGCAAGCAGCCATGCCGACCACTCAATGAGCACACGACCTTCCAAGGCGAGTTTGAACCACGATGGCGGCGACAGCAGGGGTTCGGGCGTAGGCACAGGGTCTGCTCGTCGCGCGCGTCGACGCGGACGGCTTGCTGTTTCGCTCACGCGGTTACCTTGCTGAGAGGCGGCTTGGTAAGTGCGGCCTTCGTCAGCGCAGCCAGGGCGGTGTGCAACCCCTTGCTCAAGGCCTCGGGCTTATCCAATGTCGTTTGCGAGGATACGATTCCGACTTCCAGCGAACCGGCATAGCTCAGCACGGTGATGTTGAGCCCCAAGCCGTGGGTGATGATCGACACTGGCTGGAAATGGGTGACGGTCGCGCCGGCGACATACAACGGTATCGGCGGACCGGGGACATTGGAAATCACCAAATTGGCAAGCGGCGGTAAGCGCTCGGACAAGCGACCGCGCTGCCACAACCGGCTGACGCCAGTTGCCCAAATGGGCGCTGCCATGCCCGGAAAGTCAGTCGGTATCAGCCCCTTGAAAGACGCCACGCGACCCTTGATTTGACGGGTCGCGCTGACGATGGCGGCCAATCGCTCGACCGGATCGGCAATATCTGTCGCCAACGGACACTGCACCATCGAAACCTCGTTGCCGCCATCCACACCAGGTGCGCGCAGCGAGACGGGCATGGCTGCAATCAGGGGTACGTCGGGCAGCTCGCCACTCTTCAACAGCTGTGCTCGCAGCGCGCCCGCGCACAGCGCCATCACCACGTCATTCAGACTGGCGCCGAAGTGCTTGGCGATGCGTTTGATCTCTGCCAACGGCAGACTGGTCGCCGCGAAGCGACGACTGCTGTCGAGCTGTGAATTGAAAGGCGTGCGCGGTGCCAACCACACGCTATCGCGCAGCTTTTCCAGACTGCCTGCTTCGCGTGCGCCTGCGGCAAGCCGCCGCACGCTTTCTGGAACACCGCGCAACATGGCGCCGAACTGCTTGGCGCTGGCACGCAGCGCGGCACGAGCTATTGCGCTGGGCGCCGCGACTGGTGGCGTTTCGGTTTCCACTTTGGATCTTGCAACGGGTCGTTGCAGGGCTCGCGGCTCAACATCCAACAAGGCACCCATGACTTGCACGCCGGCTTGGCCATCCACCAAGGCGTGGTGCGATTTCAGATAAATCGCCATGCCGCCATCAGCCAAACCGTCGACGATCACAATGTCCCACAGCGGCCGCGAACGATCCAACTCAACCGCGTGCAAACGTGCGATGAGGCCGTGCAACTGACGCTCACTGCCAGGTTTGGCCAAGGTCTGTACACGGATGTGGGGGGCCGGGTCGAAGTTCGCCACTTCACGCCACATCGGATGGCCCAAGGCCAACGGCGCGGCGACTAATTCTCGACGCAAGATCGCAATATCGGCCAAGCGCGCCAGCAGATGGTCGCGCAGCGCATTGGCGAAACCCAAACGGCCACGTGTCGGCGGACGCATGCGAATCAGGCTCGCCACATGCATCGGCGTGCCCATCGCTTCGAGATAGACGAACAGGGCGTCAAGCCCGGTGAGTGGACGCAGTCGTTTCGCCACGCGGCTCTCCTGAAAGCGGAACGAGCATAGTCGACCGCTGTCGCGTGGCTATTGTGCAGCGCAGCGCAAAACATCATGCGCGCGCTTTGACAAACGATGCGAGTGACGGTCGCGGCCGGCCGCTTTCCGTGGTATCAAATGCACCTACGCGGCTGCCGCGCATCGCAAACAAGGGGACGAACATGGCGCAGAACGGAATCGGTGGGCTCTTCCGCGACTTTGGTCAAAGCTTGGGAGAATTTTTCGGCGGCGGCAAAACCGATCCGCAACGTGATGTTGGTTTGCAAGTGGCGTTCGCCCTGCTCGGCTATCTCGCCAAGCTCGATAGTCTGATCACCAGCCACGAAGCCGAATTCATCAACAACGCCATGGACGCACTGACGCTGTCGATGCGCGAGCGCGAGTTGGCCTCGGAAGCCTTGCAGCGTGGCCGCAATCGCGAGATCGACCTGCACGAAGAGTTCTCACGTTTTCGGGAAATCTACAAGCCGCATTCGCCCGAGAGCGAGCGCCTGTACGACGCTCTGGTCCGCCTCGCCGCGGCCGACGAACGCCTGCGCCCGAAAGAGCGTCAGTTTCTTGAGCTAGCGACAGCTGAGCTGGGTTATCCGAGCGAAGAGTTGGACAGGCGGCTGGCGGCGGCGCTGCCTAAGTAGAGGGATTCGGGCAAAGCAGCGGAGCAAGTTCGCGCGCTGCGCGCGCGCCTTCGCTGCGCTCGGTCCGCTCTACCAGAGCAACTGCGTGGTCCTAGCGGGTACTCGGCAATTGCAGTTGTAGATGCCGAGCTTGCTCGGCAGCTGTTGGCTCGGATGCGGCCAACGAAATACGACAACGAAATACGATTGGCGAAGTGGATGCCGATGTGCCCATGCAAACCACTCGGCACATGCTAGTCATTATCGCGAACTCGCCAAATCGCCAAATCGCAGACAAAAAAAAGGCCCCCGAAGGAGCCTTCAATCAAGCCCTGAACTTGATTAGGATAAAACTAGAAGGCGAGCGACCATTGCGCTTCCACTTCGACCTGCGAACCGCCGTCGAAGTCGCGCTGCAAAAAGGGTGCTGAAGCCAAGAAATAGGCTGCCGGCGCATAGCTGGCAGACAGCTCGAACTGACCGCTTCGACCAACCGCACGGCGGTATCCGAGGCCCACGTTGAGATCCGAGTACTGATCTGCCAAGGCACGCGACAACACCGCCGAGGTGGGACGCGGTTGCTGCTGCGTCGAATAGCGCAACGCCCAACGGCCACCAAAATCGTCAAGCACAGCGGCCTCGGCAGAGTAGACGGTCAAGTCTTCCCAAGCGAACTCCGGCGAACTGCCATCGCCCAACAGGGCGAGAAAGCGAGTCGGCAGGGAGGCGGCAGTAAAGGTCTCAACGTCGCTGTACATCACCCGCTGCACGTCGGCACCCAAGGCGAAGCGATCAGTGACCGCCCATTCAATGCCGGTACGCGCGAAACCAGGGAGGTCGAAATCGCCGGCTTCCGAATAGATGCCTCGATAGGACTTGAAGGCGTCCAGATCCAAGCGCGACTGCAGCGCCACGCTGAGCGACAGTCGCTCGGAAAGCGCGCGATTCAGCGACACCTGTACGCCGCCACCTTCCGACACTTCCTGCACGCCGCTTCGGCGCACACCCGAGAACTGTTCAACCGATTGCCAAGGCGAGGTACCCATCCCCGGCGTCGCGTAGCGGCTGCGAGCCACAATGGCGGTGAGCGCGAAATCCATCTGCTCGCCAAACGACTGATGCAACGACGTGCTGCTTTGCTCGCCGACAATGGCGGCGCTGCCTTGAGCCAAGACATTCAAAGCCGTTCCGGCGCGCAACTCGCTACCAAACGCACCCTTGGAGAAACTGAGACTGAGCCGATCTTGTCCGCGCCAGCCGCTCAAAGCCTGCTTGGTTGAAGCCTGCAACAACGAGGCGCGTGACAGGCTGCGGACCGATGCTACCGGAGCCGGCTTGCTGGCCGCCCAATCGAACTGCGGCGTCATGCTGCTGCGCGCGTACGCTTTCCAGTCTGCCGCGCTACCTGCCACGGCGATGCCGGGAAGCACGAACAAACAAGCGGCAGTTAGCAGGTTTAGACGCAAAGCGTTCTATCTCTTCACAGGCATTCGCGGCGCGCGATGGGCGCAGTATGGCGAGAACGCAACACATGAGTCAACTATTTGTTGCATTTTCCACTAGATTTGTTGCGCAGACGACCTCTCGTGGGTTGATGGTGACTGCTTCCGCTTTCGATTCTGGCTCAGACTTCGGCGTCCATGGGGCATTTTTCAGGCCCATTCTTACACCCTAAATACTCGACAAAAACAATGCTAAACAATGTCTTAAATACATTTTGTGCGGACCGCACCAGGGTTGCTTCGACGCAACTTCGATGCACGGGACCCTACCGACTTCGAGAAATGTTGCGCTGATGCAACACTTATCTACACACCTTCACCGCCGCAGCGTTCTCAGCATCGCGGGTTCAGACTCCGGCGGCGGCGCTGGAATTCAGGCTGACCTGCGCACGATTTGTGCCCACGGGCTGCACCCACTTACTGCGATCACCGCGTTGACTGCGCAAAATACCCGCGGCGTGTCAGCGATCCATCCCTGCCCGGTCGATGTGTTGGCCGCCCAGATCGCGTCAGCGTTCGACGACTTTGATATCGCAGCGGTCAAGATCGGCATGCTTGCCAACCTCGCTGTGATCGACTGCGTGGCGATGGCGCTGCAACACCGACCCGACATCGCCGTGGTCCTAGACCCCGTGATGGTCGCGACGTCGGGTGCCGCCTTGCTGGAGGGTGCAGCCATCGCGCGTCTGATCGAACGACTATTTCCGCTGGCAAGCGTGATCACGCCAAACCTGCCTGAAGCCTTGCTCCTTGGGGCGCCAAACGTTGCCACAGCGGCAGACTTGGCTCCAGCAGCCGCTTTTTTAAGGCGACTGGGCGCTAGGGCTGTGCTTCTCAAGGGCGGCCATTTGGACGGATCTGAGGCCGTCGATTGGCTAGACGCTGACACGACCACATTGCGACTCTCACATCCGCGACTAAGCGTCGAAGGACATGGCACTGGTTGCACTTTGTCGTCGGCCATCGCCTGTGGCTTGGCGCTGGGTTTGCCACTAAGCAAAGCCTGCGAAGCCGCTACTGATTATGTGCATGGCGCCTTGCGGCAGGCCTATCGGCCCGGTCAATCGACGCTAGCTGTACTGGCTCACGATTGGCGGCAATTGCCGCTGTCGCACACGGCTTCGGGCTGATCCGTATCATTCGCAGTTCACCGCGCAAACGACGCGCGATTTCCATCGTTAATTGGAGAAATCCCCATGCAATCCTTCCGTCTCGCCTTACTGGTTTGCTTGCCTTCCTTGGCGATCGCAACAGCTATTGGCTCGTCGGCAGCGCAAGCTGCAGACACGGATCCGAATGCCGCCGCGGTCAGCAAGACGATGACCTTGGAGTTTCATCCGTTGCGTGCTGGCGCCGCCTCCAAGCGGACCGGCGGCAGTCTGAAACCCATCATCGACACGGCGGCGCCGTTAGCGGTGAATGCTTCCTTGCATATGCACGTGCACGCCGATGGCGCGGTCAGTTATGGCTGCAGCGAGAAGCATGCTGACGCCAGCGCCGCGGCCTCCGCGGAGCCGCCACGGTGAGGGCCCTGATGGCGGCAATCCTGTTGCTGGTCACGCCGCTGGTGCAGGCGCAATGCGCCAGTGGCTTGCCCGCAGGTACCAGTGTGGTCGCGCCGCAACCGCTGCCCGGCAACGCGCTGACCACTAGCGTTTGTATCGACGTACCGGCTGGCACTGAACGCCTCACAATTCGGCTTGTCGGTAACAATCTTGCGCAAGACATTGACTTGCTGGTGCGCGTCGATTCGCCGTTCTTCGATCCGGCAACCGAGTCGTTGAGCAGCCTGACCATCGACGACTTGTTCGAGCGCTCACAGTATTTATCTGCCAGCGCGGCGGGCGACGAAGTTCTGGTCATCACTCGCGCCAGCAAACTTCCGCTGCGGGCGGGGCGTCTTTATCTGGCGCTACTGAATTTCAGCGCGCAACCGGCCGGCTTCACCATCAGCTCGACGGTAGGCGGGGCGAATGACTTTGCGCCTTTGGACATCACGTTCACGGATGCCGGCACTGCCAGCGACAGCTGCAATATTTCGGGCTGGACGGATCCCGCCGCACGGTCGCCCATTCGCGGCAACAACGGCGCCACGCTGGGCGAGCAACGACGCATCGCCATGCTGGAAGCCGGACGCTTGCTTGGCGAGCAACTTCGCCCCGCAGCGCCGATTCGCGTGCAGGCCTGCTGGGACACGTTGGAGTTCTCCGACGAAGGCGGTGTGTTGGCGCAAGCCGGTCCGCGTTTCGTCGTCGTCGACGATCCGGGTCGCGGGTTTGTCGCGCCGTACTTGGACGCGAGGCACGTATTGCAGTTCACGCCGGCCGCGAGCCATCAGGCGGGCACCTCGGGCTGCCGCTTCCGTGGCGGCAGTTGCACTGCACCAACGGCCGACATCGGTGCCACGTTCAATTTGGCAGTCGATGCCAGCAGCACCGAGAGCCGACGTTTTGACTATGGCTTGACGCCGCCGGCTTCCAACTCCGGGCCGCCCAGTTTTGTCGCCGTCGCGCTGCACGAGATCAGCCATGGCATGGGCTTCATCGGCCTAGTGGGATTAGGCGGCCAAGGCGACGCGCTGGGTACCAAAGAGGTCGTGTTCGATCAAACCTACGACGATGCGTTTGGCCGTTTCGCCAAGATTATCGATCCTTCGCAAACCTCAACCGAAGTCAAAAGCTTCCTGCGTGTGAGTGATGCCGAGCGCGCGGCTGCGTTGTCGTCGGGCAGCGGTTTGCGCTTCTCTTCGCCGCTGGCCGACACCTCGTTCGACAATCGTCTTCGTGACAACCTGCCGCCGCTGAACACAGTGCAATTGCACGCGCCGTTGGCCGTGTCACCGGGCAGCACCTACTCGCATCTGGGTACGCAACATTCGCAGCAACTGATGCTCGCCACCGCGTCCTCGGCGAGGATTCGCTCGCTAGGCTTGGCCGGTGCGATGTTGAATGACATCGGATTTCACTCGGCAGCGCGGACGGCAACCGTCATCCCGCTGCCGCCCGATGCGCAGTATTTCGATGTCGCCCGCAATGGGCATGGCATAGATTTCCGCCGTGTGGCGGGCACTACCGACCTGTACTTTCTAGGGTTTTATTCTTACGACACAGCCGGCAACCCGGAGTGGTACACCTCGCTGGGTCGAGTCATCGATGGCGTGTTTGTGCCGCAGCCCAACGCCTCTGGCGATAGTCTGCAGCGCTTCACCTACTTGCCGGGCCCGCCACCGACATCCACGGCCGATCCGTCTCCCGGTTTTGCCGGCGAAGTCAGAATCGATTTCGTCGAAGGTCGCAATTCGCCCATTTGCCAAGCCCAAGCGGCGAGCCGTGCGCTGGAAGGAACGATCGCGCTAATGAATTGGAGCCTCAATGGCGAAACTCGCCAATGGTGCATGCAGCAATTGGTGAGCCCGACTGGCGTCGCGCTGGACTTGAGCAGCGTGTGGTTCAACCCGGCGGATCCGGGCTGGGGAATCACCGTACAGAGCTTTCCCGGCAGCGGCGGTGACGGCATCGCCATCGGTGTCTATTACTCGGATGCGGCCGGCCGCGGCCGCTGGGGCGTGGTGCAGTCGCCCACCTACGTTCCCAACCAAACCTACAACGTGCAGCAGGTGCAGGGTTACTGCCGCGGACCGGAGTGCGCGACGCCGGGCACCTTGACCTTTACCAACATCGGCACGCTGCGCATCAACCTGCGACCGCCGGCAGAAGGCC
Source organism: Pseudoxanthomonas sp. (assembly GCA_031408455.1). Classification (GTDB taxonomy): domain Bacteria; phylum Pseudomonadota; class Gammaproteobacteria; order Xanthomonadales; family Xanthomonadaceae; genus JANNWF01. The sequence continues at coordinate 15,756 of JANNWF010000187.1, forward strand.
CGAGCACGCTCACCTTGGACGTCACCTATCCAGGGCCGGGCGGCGGTCGTTTCCAGCGCACCGACGCGCCGCTCACTCCAGCCAACGTGCCGCGTTATCGCGGCAACTGATAGGCATGAGTGATCGCTGACGCGCGTGACTCAAACGCGCGTCAGCCAGTCAGCCGACGCGCAATCGCCGCCGCAAAAGTCTCGGTGGTGCCGCTTCCGCCGAGATCCGGGGTCAACGAATCGCGCTCGCTCATCGTCGCGACAATCGCCCGTCGCAAGCGGCGGGCCTCATCGGCTAGCGCCAAGTGATCGAGCATTTGCGCGGCGCCCAGCAGAAGTGCGCATGGGTTGGCGATGCCGCGACCAGCGATGTCAGGAGCCGAGCCATGCACAGCCTCAAAGATCGCTGCCCCGGTGCCGATGTTGGCACCGGGCGCCAAGCCCAAGCCGCCGACCAGTCCCGCGCAGAGGTCGGACAAAATGTCGCCGAACAGATTGGTCGTCACGATCACATCGAACTGCTCGGGCCGCATGACCAATTGCATACAGGTGTTGTCGACGATCATTTCCTGCGTCTCGATATCAGGAAAATCGGCGGCCACCATGCGCGCCGTGCGCAAAAATAAACCCGACGTGGATTTCAAGATGTTGGCTTTGTGGACAACCGTCACTTTGCGACGACCGAGTCGGCGCGCCAACTCGAACGCATAGCGAGCGATGCGCTCGGAGCCGTGGCGAGTGATCCGCTGGGTCAAGGTGGCGACCTCGCCGTCTGCTGACAGCGTCTGGCCTTCGCCGATGTAAGCGCCTTCGGTGTTTTCGCGCACGGTGATGATGTCGACGCCGCTGTAGCGCGACTTCGTGTTGGGAAAGGTGATCGCCGGGCGCACGTTGGCGTACAGATCAAAATGCTTGCGCAGCTCGACGTTGATCGAACTGAAACCCTCACCCACCGGCGTCATCAATGGGCTCTTGAGTGCCACCCGATGGCGCTTGATGGTCGCCAAGGTCGCGGCGGGCAGCAGTTCGCCACAGGACGCATAGGCGGACGTGCCAGCCTCGACGAAGTCGTAACCAAGACCGAGCTGCATGCAATCCAACACGCCGAGCGTGGCTTGCATGATTTCCGGTCCGATACCGTCGCCGCGAATGACTGCAATGGTTTGTGGCATGGGGGCAACACCTCGCTGAAGGCGAACACTCGAAGTGATCGCAGGGTTGGTTGGGGGAAGCAGCCATTATCGATGCAGTTGCGGTTCGCACCCAGCTTCAGATGCATTGGTGAATCCGCATCGACCACGATCGGCTGAACCTAGCCGAAGCAGCCCCGCACTCGGCTGCGGTAAAGTGCGGGCATGATCAAGCATCCAAACTGTTTCAATCGATCAGCTCTCGGTGCTGCAGTCTTGCTTTGCGCAAGCAGTGCCGCTACGGCCGACAGCACGCGCATGCGCTTGCTGCAGGTGGTCGAGGGCGAGCTGCCGCAGATCGAGGTCATTGGCGACTGGGCCAGCGGCTGCCCGCCGTTGTTGGATGGGGTCGAAGTGCTCGGCAACCAGATCACGGTCAGCGCAAAGACCGATAGCAACCGTTGCACCGCCGCGCCTGGACCGTATCAAATTCGCGCAGAATTTCCGGCAGGCAGTAAGTCGTTGGCGGCCGGCGAGACAGTGCGACTTCGCTTTGAACTTCGCGACGACCCACTTAACGATCCGCGTCTTCTAGCTTTTGAGCTCGCCAGCATCGGCGATGCTGAGGAAACGGATGCGGCCATCATCGATCCCGAGACTGGCTTTTGGTGGGGTGAGCCGGGCGGCGAGTTTGACCACGCCGGGCCCGGCATTGGTGCCCAGATCGAGCGGCAAGGCGGCACCTTGGCCGTGAGCTTCTCGGGCTACGGTGAAAGCGGCCAGCCGGAATGGATGTTCGGCGCGGCAGCGTTTTCAGGTCAGACTAGCGACATAGCGCTGACTCGCCTGGAAGGAGGTCGCGGTCCATTCGGTGGCTATGTCGGACCGGCGAATGCCGCCGCGGTAGGTCGACTGCAAATCGAGTGGCTGACTTCTGCCCGCGCGGTGTTCTGGTTCAGTCGAGCGAGCGTCGGGGGTCATGGCATCGATTTGCAACCAATATCGATGGTCCGCTTTGACTTTGGTCAGCATCCTGGTTTGAGTTGGATCGGCCACTGGCGCCTTGAAAGCTCAGTCCGCAGCAAGCCAATCGAGCCGGAGTTCGTCGACATATTGCCCGACGACAGCGGTTTCACACTGATCAGCAAGACCGGCGAAAGCCTGACCTGTGAGTCAGCGCCAAATCGACCGCAATCACCCCCTGCGGTTTGCGAATTCGAGCACTCCGATGGCAGCATCTGGCATTTCGAGGACGTTGGTCTTGGTCGCATGCAGGGCAGCGATGAGGAGGGTCGTGCGGTGCGGGCGATACAACTCACGCGCTGATCAGACCGCGCTGACACTCCTCCGTTCGACGTCAAGCCGGTGCCGCCAACGAGACGCGCTCCGTAACCTTGAGGCTGCTCTCTAGGCGTGGCTTTCGCAGCAGCCGGCCTCGGCACTGCGCTCGCCTGCTTCCAACTGGTCCAGAAAGTCCACGGCACGGCGCAGATGCGGGATCACGATGCTGCCGCCCACTACCAGCCCGACGCTGAAGGTTTCGAACAGCTCATCGCGATTGGCCCCGGCCTTGCGGCATTCGGCAATGTGATAGCTGATGCAATCGTCGCAACGCAGCACCATCGATGCCACCAAGCCGAGCAATTCTTTGGTCTTGCCGTCCAGCGCGCCAGGCCGATAGGTTTGCGTGTCGAGTGCAAAAAATCGTCGAACGACTTGATTGTCTTCCGCCAAAATGCGGTCGTTCATACGTTGGCGGAAATCCGCAAAGGCTTGCACACGATCAGTCGCAGCGGTCGCGTCGCTCACGGTGTGCCCTCCATCAACGGTGCCAGTCCGCCAGCGCGATCTAAGGCCACTAGGTCATCGAAGCCGCCCACGTGGGTATCACCAATGAAGATCTGCGGCACGCTGGTGCGTTTGGCGCGGGCGAGCATTTCGGCCCGTTGCACCGGATCGGTGTCAATCCGAACATCGCGGTAGGCGTAGCCCTTCTTGCTCAAGAAATTCTTGGCGGCCACGCAATACGGACAAACGGCGGTCGAATAGATCAAAACCTCGGGCATGCAGCGCTCCTTTAGCAATCAAGGGTTAGCAGAGGTCGCTAGTTTACGGCGGGTTAACTCGCTTTCACCCGCATACGGGGAAGATGCCCGACTATGACTAAGACAAATCCGTTTCGATTCCGTCTGGGCGCATTGGCCCTAGCCTGCTCGCTCGGCCTTCCCGCGGCGGCGCAAGACATCAGCAAACTGCCTGATATCGGCTCGTCCGCCTCCGAACTGATCAGCCCGGCGCAAGAGCAGGCCTACGGCCGCCAGTTGGTTGGCGAAATGCGCCGTCTGGATTGGTTGCTGGAAGACCCACTATTGGAAGGCTGGTTGGATGGCATGGGTCATCGGCTGGCCGCGAGCAGCGAGCGCCCCGACCAGCGCTACACTTTTTTCCTGATTCGCTCGCGCGACATCAATGCGTTTGCCACCTTGGGTGGCTATGTCGGCACCAACGCCGGCTTGGTCTTGACCGCTGAAAGTGAAGACGAAGTGGCCGCCGTGCTGGCCCATGAAATCACCCACGTCACCCAGCGCCACGTGGTGCGTGCGGTCGAGCGGGCACAAAAGGACCAGATTCCGATTGCCCTAGCGATGCTTGGCGCCATCGTTGCCGCGCAGGCGGCGGGCGGCGACAGCGATGCCACGCAAGCCGCGATTGCCAGCGGTATCGCCCTGATGCAGCAACGGCAGATCAACCACACTCGCGCCAGCGAGCACGAGGCCGATCGCATCGGCATTCAGATCCTCGGTCGCACCGGCTACGACCCCTCCGCCATGGCCGGCTTCTTCGGTCGCATGCAACGCGCCCTGCGCTCGCAAGGTGAAGGTCCGCCCGAATTCTTGCGCTCACACCCAGTGACCACCACGCGCATTGCCGAGGCCAAGGAACGCGCTTCGAAAATGCTGAGCGGTGGCTACGCCTGCGTGATGAATCCGGATGGCTCGACCCAGCAGTGCGCGTGGACGCAAGTCGAGACCGAGGCAGGCGCGTCGGTCGCCAGCAATCAAACGGTGCACCCGGCGTTTCCGTTCGACCTACGAGACGCGTTGCAAGCATCGATCAGCCAACCAGTACGCGTGTTTGATTGGGCGCGTGAACGTATGCGCGTGCTCTCAGCGGCCAGCCCTGCGGATGCCGTGGCCGAGTACCAGCGCATGCAAGTCGGCGGCCAAATGCTGTCGGACCCGCAGCGCTACGGACTCGCCTTGGCGCTGGCGGATGTGGGCCGCGCTAATGAAGCCTTGATCGCGTTGAATGATCTTTCCAAGCGTCATCCGGAATTGTTCTGGCTCGATTTGGCGAGCGCTGAATCACAGCATCGCGCCGCCAACTGGGAAGCAGCGACCGCGCTTTATCAGGGTCTGCTGGAACGCCATCCACTCAACCGGGCGGTGGCTTTGAGCTATGCGCAAGCCTTGGCTGAGCGCGGCGACCCGGCTTCTGGACGCAAGGCACAAGAAGTGCTCCGTCCATTGCTGGCGACCGGTGCCTATGACGCTGCCCTACAAAACACCTTTGCGCGCGCCAGCGAAACCGCGGGTGACATCGCTCGCGCGGGTGAAGCGTATGCCGAGGATGCCTTTCTCTCTGGCCGAGCCGAAGATGCGCTCAATCAATTGGTGCGCTTGAAGGAGCGCGACGATCTGGATTATGTGCAGCGCTCACGCATCGATGCGCGCATCGCCGCGATCACGCCTATCGTCCTCGAACTGCGTGCGGAAGGCATTCACGCCGGTGGCGAGTTGCAGCAGCAAGTGGCCCCCATCAGCAGTGCGTGGCGAGCTAGCGCAAATTGAGTTATGAGTGGCCGCGCAGCATGTGCGCTGGGCCAAAAAGCCCTGCGCTCTGGCGCGGACACCGGCGCTGGGCTGGTCAGCCCAGCCTAAGGATCGCGAATTTCAGTGTTGGCGGCAGCGCAAACGGCGAAATTGTCGTCGCGATGGATTCAATTTGATTAGCGTCATGTTTCAGTCATAAAACTGTTATGTACTTGCAGGCATCGTCTTTCCAGCACGGTTCCTGATGAACAAGCGCATTCTGATCATTGATGACGAGCCCGCCATTCGCGACATGGTCGCGTTTGCCTTGCGCAAGGCTGAGTACGAGCCGATTGGGGCTGGCGACGCGCGTGAAGCGCAGTCGGCTATCGCGGATCGCGTACCCGACTTGATTCTGCTGGATTGGATGCTGCCAGGCGTGAGTGGCATCGAACTCGCCCGCCGCTTTCGCCGCGAAGGACTGACCCGCGAAGTACCCATCATCATGTTGACCGCCCGCGGCGAAGAAAACGACCGCGTCAGTGGTCTGGATGCTGGCGTCGATGATTACGTCGTCAAACCGTTCTCATCGCGCGAGCTGCTGGCCCGCATCAAGGCGGTCATGCGTCGATCCCGCGGTGATGAAGAAGACGGCAGCGTGGCGGTGGGTGGCTTGCGCATCGATGGTGCCGCGCATCGCGTATTTGCCGGCGAAGCGGCGGTGACGATTGGTCCCACCGAATACCGCCTGCTGCATTTCTTCATGACCCACGCCGAGCGTGTCTATTCGCGCACGCAGCTGCTGGATCACGTGTGGGGCGGTAATGTGTATGTCGAAGAACGCACGGTCGATGTGCATATTCGCCGCTTGCGCAAGACCTTGGAGCCGCACCTTCTCGACAGCTTGATCCAGACCGTGCGTGGGGCTGGCTACCGGTTTTCTACCAGTCTGTAGACGGCCTAGCTGCCCGCAAAGGCCGTTGTCGAATCGATAGGTTCGGTCAAATCCAAAACCTCCCAGTCCGTCATGCCAGCGAAAGCCGGCATCCAGCTTGATCGTGGCTAGACTGAGCATGGATTCCGGCTTTCGCCGGAATGACGACGGTGGGAACTCGAGCGCAGCCTTGGCCCATAGTTACCTGCCAATCCGTGCGCAAAAGCGGACCAAGTAACAAGGACGTTAGCATTCGCGCATGAACCTGATTCCTGGTCGCCCTTGGCAACACTCGTTTACTCGCTTGGCTGGCTGGTTGCTGGTGTGTGCGGTGATTGGCGCGATGGCTGGCCATTTCTGGATCGGCATGTGTTTTGGCCTGGCCGCAGCACTGGCTTGGCACTATTGGCAGCTTGCCCGCTTGTTGGCGCAATTGAGTGGCCGTCGTCGCTTGCAACCGCCGCAGGGTTGGGGCGTGTTCTCTGAAGTCGCGCAGCGGCTATTTCAGCGTCAGCGCGAAGCACGCCAGCGCAAACGGCGACTGCATGGATTGTTGCGCACGTTTCGAACCGCGGCGGCCGCGCTGCCTGACGCGATTCTGGTGGTCACACAGGGCGACATCGAGATCGAGTGGTTCAATGAGGCGGCGGTGCGCTTGCTGGGGCTGCGTCCACAAGTCGACATCGGCAAACGCTTTACCCACCTGGTCCGAGCGCCACGCGTCAGCGATTGGCTAGCCAGCGGTGCCAGCGAACCCCTGCTTGACCTGCCCTCGCCCACCGATAGCAAGCGTCGGCTGTCGCTGCGGCTGATCGATTACACCGCTCAGCAGCGGCTGCTGGTGGTGCGCGACATCAGCATGCTGATGCACCTCGAACAGGTGCGGCGTGACTTCGTCGCCAACGTCTCGCACGAACTGCGTACGCCGCTCACCGTGGTGCACGGCTATCTCGACATGCTGGAGCCCGACGAACACCCCGAGTGGGCCGCCGCACTGCGCGAAATGCGCACCCAATCGCAGCGCATGACGCAGATCGTCGAAGACTTGCTCACCTTGTCTCGTCTGGAAGCACAAGAACGGGCGATCGACGATCTTGTCGACATGCGCAGCCAGCTGGCCAGCCTTCGCCGCGAGGCGGAAGCGTTGAGCAGTGGCCGCCATCGCGTGCTAGTCACCGACCTGTGTGCGCTGGATTTGCAAGGCTCCAACAAAGAATTGCACAGCGCCTTTTCGAATCTGGTCAGCAACGCCGTGCGCTATACGCCAGACGGCGGTCGGATCGAGATTCGCTATTCCAGCGATGCCGATGGCAGTCTACGGCTGGCAGTGATCGATAGCGGCCACGGTATTCCGGCGCAACATCTTCCGCGCATCACCGAGCGTTTTTATCGGGTCTCAAACAGCCGCTCGCGCGACAGCGGTGGCACGGGTCTCGGCTTGTCCATCGTCAAGCATGTGTTGAACCTGCATCAAGCGCGCTTGGATGTCCGTAGCGAGGTCGGCGTGGGCAGCGAATTTGCCTGTGTGTTCCCTCGTGTCCGCGGGCTAGCGCGCGACAGCGAGTGCGACGAAGCGGCATGATGCAGCAGGCCTTGCCGATGCCATTGAAGGCAGCCAATGCCTCCGCCAATAACCGCCGTTGTGGTCCGCCACTCTCCACCTAGCCATGCCAAAACAAGCACTCATGACTTCTGCCCGCGATCTGCGCGATCCCAGCCTCTACATCAATCGCGAACTATCGCAGCTTGAGTTCAATTTTCGCGTGTTGGCGCAGGCAATGGATGAGTCGCAACCGCTGCTCGAGCGGCTGCGCTTTCTGTGTATTTCCTGCACCAATCTGGACGAGTTTTTTGAGATTCGCGTGGCTACCGTGCGCACCGCGCTGGAGTTCGGTGGCCCGTTGCCGCCCGATGGCGTGTCGCCGGAGGCGGCCCTGAAGGCGATCCACGAGCGCGCGAGCGCACTGGTCGAAGCGCAGTATCGATTCTGGAACGACTCGCTGCGGCCCGAGCTTGCGCGCACCGGCATCCGCATCCTGCCACGCGAAACCTGGAACGCGAAACAAAAGCGTTGGCTGCATCGCTATTTTGTCGACGAAATTCTGCCGGTACTGTCGCCGTTGGGACTGGATCCTGCGCATCCGTTTCCGCGCATTCTCAACAAGAGCTTGAACGTAGTGGTGGTGCTGGAAGGCAAGGACGCATTTGGTCGCGCCGGTGGCATGGCGATCGTGCGTGCGCCACGCTCGTTGCCACGCATCATCCAGTTGCCGCAAGAAGTCTCAGGCGGACCGCACGATTTCGTGCTGCTGTCGGCAGTACTCGGCGCGTTTGTCGACGAGATGTTTCCCGGCATGCGAGTCAAGGGTGCGTATCAGTTCCGAGTGACGCGAAACTCCGAGTTGTTTGTCGATGAAGAGGAAGTCGAGAACCTCGCTCGCGCATTGAAGGACGAACTGGTAGGTCGCGGGTTTCGCCGCGCGGTGCGGCTGGAGATCGCTGAAAACACCCCGAACACGATCATGCGGACGTTGCTGAAGAACTTTGATCTGCCCGAGAACGCGGTGTATCGGATCAATGGCCCGGTCAACCTCAACCGTGTCACTGCGGTTTACGAGATGGTGAACCGGCCGGAACTGAAGTTCCCCGCGTTCACGCCACGCACGCCGCTGTCGTTCGTGGAGGCGCCGTTTGCGCAGTTAAAGAAGCGCGATGTGCTGCTGCATCACCCCTTCGACAGCTTTCAGGCGGTCGTCGAATGGGTGCGCACCGCCGCGCATGACCCCGACGTCTTGGCGATCAAGCAAACCCTGTATCGCGCCGGCAAAGATTCGCAGTTGGTCGAGCACCTGATTACCGCCGCGCGCAATGGCAAGGACGTGACGGTGGTAGTCGAGCTGCGTGCGCGTTTTGATGAGGAAGCCAATATTCGGCTGGCTGATCGCTTGCAAGAAGCCGGCGTGCAAGTGGTGTATGGCGTGGTCGGCTACAAGACCCACGCCAAGATGCTGTTGATCGTCCGTCGCGAAGGCAAGAAGTTGAATCGCTATGTGCACATGGGCACCGGCAACTATCACAGCGGTACCGCCAAGGGCTACACCGATATCGGCCTGATCAGCGCCAACGCGGAACTCGGTCACGACGTGCACATGATGTTTCAGCAGCTCTCGGGTCTGTCGACGGCTGCCAAGCTCAAGCACATTCTGCAAGCGCCATTCACCCTCCACTCCGGCCTGCTCAAGCTCATCGAGCGCGAGGCAAAAAATGCCCGCGCCGGCAAGCCGGCCCGCATCCAAGCCAAGATGAATGCGCTGAACGAGCCCAGTGTGATCCGCGCGCTTTACGACGCCTCACGCGCTGGCGTGCAGATCGATCTGATCGTGCGCGGCGCCTGTGGATTGCGGCCGGGTGTGGAGGGCGTCTCTGAGAACATCCGCGTGCGCTCGGTCATCAGCCGGTTTCTTGAGCACAGTCGCGTCTACTGGTTTCACAACGCCGGCACGTCAGAATTGTTCTGCTCCAGCGCCGACTGGATGGAGCGCAATCTGTTGCGACGCGTTGAAAGCTGCTTCCCGATTCTCGATGCCGAGCTTGCCGCACGCGTCTACGACGAGGAGATCGCCAATTACTTGGCTGACAACACCAGCGCCTGGGTGCTCAACTCGGATGGTAGCTACACGCGTCTGGCCCCCGTCGGCGATCAGATGCCGCACTCCGCGCAGACCGCGCTGATGACGCAACTCTGCCGCGCGTGAGTCCGAATCGAGTCAGTGACGAACTGGCAGACGGCGATTTGCTCGCTGCCATCGATATTGGCTCCAACAGCTTCCACATGGTGGTCGCGCGCTACGTACTCGGCCAATTGCGCATCGTGGATCGCTTGCGCGAGATGGTGCGTTTGGCGGCGGGTCTCGATGGCCAAGGAGGGCTAGATCCGGCCGCCACCGCGCGCGCGATTGATTGCCTGGCTCGATTTGGTCAGCGCCTGCGTGGAATGCCACCGAATCGGGTGCGCGCCATCGCCACCAATACGGTGCGCGCGCTGCGCCACCCGCGGGCCTTTCTGCTGCCGGCCGAAACCGCGCTGGGACATGGCATTGAAGTCGTCGCTGGCCGCGAAGAAGCGCGCCTGATTTATCTGGGCGTGGCGCAAGGTCAGCCGCCCACGGATGCGCGCCGTCTGGTCATCGATATTGGCGGCGGCTCAACCGAGTTCATCATCGGCGAAGGCAGTGATCCAATCGAACGCGAAAGCCTACAAATGGGCTGCGTCGCCAGCACGCGGCGCTTCTTTGCCAGCGGCAAGCTGGGTCGCAAGCGCTGGCGCGAAGGGCTCACCGAAGTCTCGGCCGAGTTCCAACAATTTGGTGCAACGTACCGTGCCCACGGTTGGGCCGAGGTGATCGGTTCGTCCGGCACCATCAAGGCCATCGGCGAGATCCACCGCGCCATGAAGCTAGGTAGCGGCCCCATCACCCGCGATGGTATTGCCGCCATCCGCGACGCACTGCTCAACTTCGAAGACCTTGAACAGATCCGCTTGCCCGGCTTGTCCGAGGAGCGACAACCGGTGATCGCCGGTGGCTTGTTGGTATTGGAAGCGGCCTTCAACGAGCTGGGCCTTGAAGCGATGCAGGTCAGCGAAACAGCGATGCGCGAGGGTGTGTTGTACGACATGCTCGGCCGCGCCCAGCATCGCGATCCACGGCAAGCATCGATAGCGGCGCTGGCACTTCGCTACGACGTCGACGAAGAACAGGCGCAACGGGTCGAGGCGACTGCCTTGCACTTGTTCGATCAGGTCGCAGATAGCTGGGATCTGGATGACCAGGACCGCCTGATGTTGGGTTGGGCCGCGCGCATCCATGAGATTGGACTCAGCATCGCGCACAGCCAGTACCACCAGCACGGTGCCTACGTCGTCGCCCACTCCGACATCGCCGGATTTTCCAACTTGGAGCAGCTGTGCCTCGCCGCGCTGCTGCGCAATCAGCGTCGTGGGTTGGCGATTGCGGTAATTAGCGGGCTACCGGAACGGTTGGTCGATACAACTTTGCGTTGTGTCTTGCTATTGCGCCTCGCCGTGCTGTTACATCGCTCGCATGCCACGCAGCCCCTGCCCGATCTGAAACTGCTAGCCGGCGCGCGCCAACTCAAGCTCGGCATATCGCGACAATGGCTCGACGGCCATCCGCTGACGCGCAGCGATCTGGACGCCGAGCGCGAACACTTGGCGGATGTTGGGCATGTGCTTAGCGTGCAGGCGAGCTAACCACAGCGCGCAAACCCATCACTGAAAATCGCGCTCGGTGCCGGCCCCGGCACCAAGCTCGGGGCGAGAATCGCGGCTTCGTTGGCATCGCCACTGGCGCGGACTCGCAGCGTGCCTTTCAGAGGCGGACCATCTGCAATCACGCTCCAACGCAGCAACGAGCCCCACGCCAAACTCTGACTGGCGGGGGCGCTCAGGCGTAGGCTGCCGTCGGCGCAATCGGTTGACCACGGCGCAGATACATCGCCGGCGTGGTTGTCGGTGACGCTGCCAACACGCGTGGCTCCCATTGGTACGGTTACCTCGACCACACCCGGATTGCTCAACACGCGCAAGTTGGGCTCGGCACCGGTGATCTGCGGTCGACTGACCGAATGATTCAGAAGCGCGTATTCGTAACGCGCGCGACCCGCTGCGAGCGGCACCACGCGAACCCCTAGTTGCAGCTCGCCGGCACCGGTCTGCACGCGCTGAAAGAGGCTCCAGCCGGCTCCGCTAAATGGCAGCGCGGCCCACTGAGCCAGCAGCGCGCCTTGGTTGTAGCCGCCGGTCAGTGTGGTCAACCAAACGTTGTTGACGTAACGCGGCAGAAACTCGCGCCAGCCCATGGTATTGAGCACGTTGCTGTCGTCGCGCACCACGTACCAAGCGTCGACAAACCAACGCGAGGTCGGGTAACGGGTGGTGTTGATGTCGGCTTCCGCCAGCAGCAGGCGATGGCTGATCGAGGTATCTGTAAACGTCTGGCTACCAGTGCAACCCGGATCAAACAGTGAGCCACAACGGCCCCAGCGACCATCGGCGGCGATCACTTCGCTGCGTGGGGCCAGGCCATCGCTGAAGTCGTTGCTGCCGATGTCATAGCGATCCGAACACTGCGGACCAAGAATCTGGTGGTTGTTGGGGTTGCAGGTACAGCCCAGATTCTCGGTCGCAAACGCGTGCTTCAAGCCAGAGCGACCGATCTGGGTCATCCGGCCGTCGGCATCCAAACGGTAGGCATTCCAGACCAGCATTGGGTGCTGATCGGGTTGCGGGTACGGGTGCGTCAACTCCAGCTGCGAGCCGGTAATCAAGGTCAGAAACTTGCCTATCCACGGCACATCCGCAGTACCGACATTGCGCAGGTTGGTCGCAGGCGTGAGCTTGACCCGCGGCACACTGCTGCCGCTTGCACCGCCGTCGCAATTGCCGATCACGCACTGCGCTTGCAGCTGATACAGATCGACCAAGGCAACGTCGACACTGAAACCCGGCGTTCCCGGCCAGTTGAGCGGGCATGCGGGACTGCCTTTCGCCAATGGCTCCGCGCGCAACGACAGGCTCATGCGACCGACGCTTTCGCCCGTCATCAGAGGCCGATCTAGCCACCGCGAGAGTGCTTTCGAGGCTTGCAGATCGATCAGCACCATGGATTGCAGACGAGCGGCCGACGACGACAAAGGAAAGCCTGCGCGGGCGGTGAACCAGGTCTTGCCGGCGGCATCAGTCAAAGCCCATTCGCCAGCCTCGCTTCGAGCTTGCAGCAGCAACTCATTGAGTCTCAGCAGCGCGCCGTCGGCACGTCTGAAGGTCAGACCAGCTGCGAATCCTGCGCGGCCGCTTTGCACCCGCGGCGGGCCTGCGCCTGTCGCCTGCAACTTCAGATCGCCCAGCAAAGGCGCAGCGGGCCAGCGCAAATAGCTGTCTTGGGCGTCGCGCGCGGCTGGCGCGTCAATTAGCTCAGCACCGTAGTCCGCCAGCAACGCGACATTGAGTTGCAGCTCGACGCTGCCCACCGTGGCAACGGAATCGCTTGCCGAAGGCGTGGCCGCCGACGAGGCTGCTGAGCCCATCAAGACCGGCCCGAATAAACCGATGCAACCCAGCATCAACAGCCACTTGCGCAGCCAGCTGGTGGATGCCGATCCGCAACCCCGCGCAGAGGATCTGTTCATCGCCTGATTTTGCCACGCAAGTCGGGGGTGCGCGGGTGATGGTGATGCCGTTCGTCGGTTCTGCCCGCCTGTCATCGCGCAGTCACGGCGCGGTCATGGGCACTACACGCGACGTGCACAGACTCCACAAAACCGGGAAAGCACATGCACGCAGCCATCGTCACCGAAACTTGGCCGCCAGAAGTCAACGGCGTCGCCCTCACCGTGCAAAGCCTAGTGCTGGGGCTGCGCGAGCTAGGCCATCGGGTCAGCCTGATTCGCCCCACTCAGCCCGAGCATCCACGATTGCCTGGCGACGAGTCGATGCTGATCCGCAGCGCGGCTTTGCCGCGCTATCCCGGCCTGCGGATAGGCTTTCCGGCGGGCGGCCGCCTGCTCAAGCAATGGCAATTGGATCGACCCGACGCCATCTATGTTGCCACTGAAGGTCCGTTGGGGTGGTCAGCCGTTCGCACCGCGAAGCGACTCGGCATACCGGCAGCGACCGGCTTTCACACCCGTTTCGACGAATACATGGCTCGTTACGGCGTCGGCATGTTGACGCCGATCGCGTTTGCCTGGATGCGTCGCTTTCACAACGCGGCCGCAGCGACCTTGGTGCCGACCGTCGAGCTTGCGGAGTTCTTGCAGAGCCACAGGTTTCAACGCGTGCAGCGACTCGGCCGCGCCGTGGACACCGCGCTGTTCGACGCCGCCCGCCGCAGCGACTCGCTGCGCGCTAACTGGGGTGCAAACACGGACGACTTAGTAGTTATCCATGTGGGGCGATTGGCGCCAGAAAAAAACCTGGAGCTGGCTGTCCGCAGCTATCGCGAAATTCAGAAACAACGGGCGAACACCCGCTTCGTCATCGTCGGTGATGGTCCGACGCGAGCTGCTCTGGCGGCTGCCAACCCCGACATCATTTTCACCGGCTTGAAGCGCGGCAACGAATTGGCCGAGCACTTCGCCAGCGGTGATTTGTTTCTGTTTCCCAGCCTGTCGGAGACCTTCGGCAACGTCACTTTGGAGGCGATGGCGAGCGGTGTCGCCACGGTGGCGTATGACTACGGCGCAGCGCACGAATACCTACACGATGGACTGCATGGCCGCGCTATCCCACGTGATGACGAAGTCGGCTACATCGCTGCTGCGCTGCAATTGGCGACCGACGACGCCGCCCGTCAAACGATGGCGGTAGCGGCACGCGTAGCCATGCTGCCTCTGCATCCAAGGCAAGTCAGCGAGCACTTCGCCGACTTGCTTGCGAACCTCAACAAACAGGAGCGCGCCGCATGAACGCCACTCGCCTGTTCCAACGTGACGCTGCCATATGCCTGGCTTGCAATCGCTGGGGACGACGCGAGCGCATACGCCCTATCTTTGCCACGGTCAGTCGGCTCGGTGATGGAGCCTTTTGGTACTGGCTGATGACGATGGTGGTGCTTGCCGATGGCTGGGACGGGCTCGCTGCATCGGCCCACATGGCGGCTACTGGCCTGGTCGCCCTAATCCTCTACACATGGCTGAAGCGCTACACGCGCCGACCGCGGCCGTTTGCAGAAGACCGTCGCATCCACGCGCTGGCGCGACCGCTGGATCAGTACAGCTTTCCCTCGGGGCACACCTTGCACGCAGTGTCTTTTACCTGCGTGGCTTTGGCCTACTACCCGCAGCTGGCTTGGCTGTTGGTTCCATTCACGGCATTGGTCGCGGCATCGCGCGTGGTGTTGGGTTTGCACTATCCCAGCGATGTGATTGCCGCATCGATGATTGGCGGCGTGTTGGCGGCGTTGTCGCTGCAGGGGGGGATTTAGGCTTTTGCCCGGGATTCGGGATTCGGGATTCGGGATTCGGGGCTGGAGGCTGTCGGTGCATCCGCTTGCAGCAGCGGAGCAAGCTCCGCTACGACAGCTGCAGCGCGAATTGGGTGCGAGCCGTTGTAGAGCCGAGCTTGCTCGGCTGCCTTGGTCTTTCAAGTCGGCGCTGTCCTCTAGCGCAGCGGAGCAAGCTCCGCTGTACGAGAGCTGAGCGTGCGGCCAGGCTATGCGAGATCTGGCAGCGCCGCCCGAGCGAAGCGAAGGCGTGCGTGCGCAGCGCGCGAACTTGCTCGGCTGCTCTTTTCGACGAGGAATGGCAGCATGTACGCCAGCCCTCATCGACACCTCCCAATCCCATGAACTCATGGCTGCTTCTAATTGCCTCACTTGTCCCGGCGATTTCATTTGCTTCGCCGTCGCTCAGCGTCCACCGCATCGACTTTGTCGCTGGCGAGAAGGCCGCACAGCCGTCGGTGACGGTGGATTCGCGCGAAGGGTTCGTCGTCACTTGGCAGGAGCGAGACGGCGCCGATAGCGCGCTGCGATTTGCGGTCATCGATCAGTCCGGCAAGGAGACTCGCCGCGGCACGGTGGCGTCTGGAGCTGACTGGTTTATCAACGGCGCCGATTTCCCCAATCTTGCGGTGTTGGCTAACGGCGACTGGGTGACGTTTTGGCTGCAGAAAACGTCGCCAGACACCTATTCCTACGCCATTCGCTCGGTCCGTTCGCGCGATGCGGGACATCACTGGGATACGCCTGTGCTGCTCAATCGCGATGACACCGATACCGAGCATGGCTTCGTCACCCTGAACGCCGCGGGTGATGACCGTGTGCGCGCGATCTGGCTTGATGGCCGACGCATGGCAGGCGCGTCGACCGGTGCCGATCATGATCACGCCGCCGCCGAACACATGAGCTTGCGCACAGCGGTGCTGGATCGCGAAGGAACCCATGCGGATGAGCATGAACTCGACGACCTCACCTGCGCGTGCTGCCAAACCGACGGCGCGCGAAGCGGTCTACGCACGGCGTATCTGTATCGCGATCGCACCAGTGAAGAGACGCGCGACATATCGGTGCTGAGTATCGCCAACGAGCAATGGTCAGATGCGAAATCGTTGAATGCTGACGGCTGGACCATTGAGGTTGCCCAGTGAATGGACCCGCCATCGCGGCAAACAGCGAACGGTTCGCGGCTTTGTGGCCCAGCATGGCGACCGGAGAGATGCGAATCGCGATCAAAACTGGCGACGGTCTCAGCTTTGGTACTGCGCACACACTCGCTGAGGGCGCGGCCGAACTCGGTAAGCTGGACATCGCAAGCTGGCGAGACGGCCGCTGGTTGGCTAGCCGCATTGTCAGCACAGATAACCAGCCGACCTTGAGACTCAGTCTGGTAGACGGCGAAGGCGTGGTCAGTTGGGAACAAGATCTGGCCAGCGCGGTCGGTGGCTTTCCACGGCTTGCCAGCGCTGAGGGCGTCGCCCTGGTGGTGTGGGCAGAAGCGGGCGATCTGCCGAACAGTTCGCGAGTCGGCATTGCGCGGGTAACGGCGGCCGAACTCACGCCTACATCGAAGGCGGATTGAGCCCCCCGAGCCATACGCCCGCAGTTGCAGGACCGAGCGCAGCGAAGGCGTGCGCGCGCAGCGCCGACCGAGCGCAGCGAAGGCGTGACTACTGCAAGCAGCCAGACAGCAGATGCCGCGATTGGCTTCTGTGGGACCGAGCGTCGGATGCCGGCCAGCGCTTTGCAGAGCCTGCGTGAGCGCGGACAATGGCGCCTCCTTGCCATACCGACTGCTTCTCGATGACCCAGGCTACTAATCCGGCTGCCGCTGCACTCGACCCCAAGGTCCCGCTGCCGAAACAGATTCCCTACATCATCGGCAACGAGGTCTGCGAGCGTTTCAGCTTTTACGGGATGCGCAACATCCTGACGCCGTTCCTGATCTCCACCTTGCTGCTGTACGCACCGGGCGCCGACCGCGCTGGCATGGCCAAGGACGTGTTCCACACTTTTGTCATTGGCGTGTATTTCTTCCCGCTGCTCGGCGGCTGGTTGTCGGATCGTTACTTCGGCAAATACAACACGGTGATGTGGTTCTCGCTGGTGTACTGCATCGGCCACGCGTGTTTGGCGATCTTCGAGGACAACCGCCACGGCTTTTACACGGGCTTGTTCTTGATCGCGCTGGGTTCCGGCGGCATCAAGCCCTTGGTGGTTTCATTTGTCGGCGATCAGTTCGACCAAACCAACAAACATCGCGCCAAAGTGGTGTTTGACGCTTTCTATTGGACGATCAATTTTGGCTCGTTCTTTGCCTCGCTACTGATGCCGATTTTCCTGCGCGATTTGGGCCCTGGCATCGCCTTCGGAATTCCCGGCGTGCTGATGTTGATCGCGACCTTGATGTTCTGGCTGGGCCGCAAGCAGTACGTCAACGTGCCGCCTTCCGCGGCTGATCCGGATGCGTTCCTGCAGGTCTTGAAGACGGCGCTAAGTGCGCGTGGTGTCGGCGCTGTGGGTGCCGGTTCGGCCGTGGCATGGACTGGCATTGTCGGAGCGGCTTTGTTGCTGGTGTTGTGGGCGGTCTCGCCGGCGTGGTGG